>NZ_LQXP01000002.1:0-202289 GCF_003268405.1 Acinetobacter sp. CFCC 11171
TTTTTATTGACCTTATTTATGAAAAATACGGGCTTTATCGCGCTGCCAATCACGGTCTTTTTCCGTTGCACGCTTGTCGTGAAGCTGTTTACCTTTTACTAGGGCAATTTCAAGTTTGGCATGAGGACCTTTCCAGTAACATGCCAAAGGCACACATGAATAACCTTTTTGGTTAATTGCACCTTGTAGTTTTTCAATTTCACGGCGGTTCAGCAATAATTTACGAGTACGTGTTGCTTCAGGCACCACATGTGTCGAAGCACTCAGTAAAGGTTGCACTTGAGCGCCGAATAAAAATGCTTCACCATTTTTAAACGTAATATAGCTCTCTACGATAGTCATTCGACCCGCACGCATTGATTTGACTTCCCAGCCTTGTAATGAAAGGCCCGCTTCAAATTTTTCTTCAATGAAATAATCGTGACGCGCACGCTTATTTAGGGCAATCGTACTGCTACTATTTTTTTTAACTACTGCTTTCGTCATAATCAAAAACTTCCAAACTTAGCACTATTGTACCCGAACTTTGAATAAGATGAAGTTTTTAAATTTACAAGCTGACTTCACCTATAAATCAAGATTTTGTTAAAATACCCATCTACAAAATAACAGAGTACAACTGGATGTCTAAAACTCGTGTAATTTATCCGGGCACATTCGATCCAATTACTAATGGTCATATCGACTTAGTGACACGTGCATCACGCATGTTTGACGAAGTTGTCGTGGCAATTGCAATTGGACATCACAAAAACCCTGTGTTTAGTCTGGAAGAACGTGTTGCACTAGCGCAAGAGTCTTTAAGTCATTTGTCAAATGTTGAGTTTGTAGGTTTTGATGGGCTGTTGGTCAACTTCTTTAACGAGCAAAAAGCAACAGCCGTGTTACGTGGTTTACGTGCAGTTTCAGATTTTGAATATGAATTTCAATTGGCAAATATGAATCGCCGTTTGGACAGTAAATTTGAAGCCGTGTTCTTAACCCCATCAGAGCAATATTCGTTTATTTCATCTACGCTCGTGCGTGAAATTGCACGTTTAAATGGTGATGTCACTCAGTTTGTACCACAAGCTGTTGTGGAAGCCTTTAAGCGTAAACAACAGCAAGGTTGGTAGAGTGTCTTTATATATCACTGATGAATGCATCAACTGCGATGTCTGTGAACCTGTATGCCCCAATGAGGCGATTTTCATGGGGGAACTCATTTATGAGATTAACCCTGATTTGTGTACGGAATGCGTTGGGCATCACGATAAACCGCAGTGTCAGTTGTTCTGTCCGGTAGATTGTATCCCATTGGATCCGGCACATCCTGAAACTCAGGAACAGCTTCAACAAAAGTACGAAAAACTAACTGCTCAAAAAACATCAAGCAATTAGTTGTCAGATTTGTTAGAATGCGCCCCGAAGTGAACCAGACGATCGCTGCTGTGTATAGGTCTCCGTGACTAAAGCAGGGGAGGAAAGTCCGGGCTTCATAGGGCAAGGTGCCAGGTAACGCCTGGGCGGTGTGAGCCGACGGAAAGTGCAGCAGAGAGCAGACCGCCTTCATTATGGTTTTGAGCAATCGAAATCGGAGGTAAGGGTGAAAGGGTGCGGTAAGAGCGCACCGCATGACTGGTAACAGTTCATGGCATGGTAAACCCCACCGGAAGCAAGACCAAATAGGGATCCTTTAGGCATGGCCCATGCTGGATCCGGGTAGGTCGCTTGAGCGTATGAGTGATTGTACGCCTAGAGGAATGATCGTCCTCGACAGAACCCGGCTTATCGGTTCACTTCAACAAATTTTGATCAAATACGCGCATTATGGGCTTGACGATATTTAAATATCCCTCCATAATGCGCGCACAGTTTAAGGCTATGTAGCTCAGTTGGTTAGAGCACCGCACTCATAATGCGGGGGTCACAAGTTCAAGTCTCGTCATAGCCACCATATTCAAAAAAAGACCACTCCGATTGAGTGGTCTTTTTTTATGTCTCAATTTTCCAAATTTAAAAAATTAACGATAAACAAAACGACGCATACCTGCACGTAAGGCAAATGCGCCATGCATATATACGCCACCGAGCCAATACGGCACATTAAAAACTTCTGAATAGCGATATTTAACTAAAGCAAACTCAGCCAATAGTCCTTCAAAGAACATCCCACCAATGGCAAGCATAATAGCTAATATCAGTAGCCATGTACGCTCATAGCTAAATAACCAGCGAATAAAAAAGCTAATATAGAAAATCCAACACAATGCTTTTGGGTGGAAGTTACCAAAACCACTGAGTATGTAGACAATCGCAAAGAGCACCAAAGCCTCAATCAATGGAGCTGTACCGTCGTGATGGCAACTGAGCTGAGTCATTACATAGTGTTTAAGTAGTTGTGTAAGTTGAATATAGCTTAATGCCATGAAAGCAAAGGCAATAAAAAAGCCAGGGAATACCCACCAAGCTTGATGGAAAAATAAATGGGTTGGGATAACTAAGCGTCTGGGTATAGACATGAATCGCATCGCAAAAAGTTGCGACGACTGCTGCCAGTAGGGCAAGTATAAATATGCCTGAGAATTGAGTGGTTCTCGTCATCATTCATCCTGAAAAGTGTTTTTTTTTATTTTGTGAGTTCTTTATAGTCTGTATTTAAGGAAAAGGCTATGACAAGTTGCGAGACGCTCATGTGTTAAATGTTAATTTATAGCGCTACTGCTATACTCAATGCATAGTTAACTTGATGAATATAAATAGAAATGATGAATAACCAATTAAACTGGGCTAAAGATAATTTTGAGAATATTGAAACTGCATGGGAGGGTGATCTTTGGGATCGCCGCCGTTTAGGGGAACAGCTTACAAGTTATGTTGATCGCTTAAATTGTGGAGCTGTCCTTGCTGTGGATGCACGATGGGGTGAGGGCAAAACGTGGTTTGTCCGACATTGGGCAAAGCATTTAATGGATACTGAGCATAACGTCATTTACCTAGATGCATTTGCTAATGATTATTTGGAAGATCCATTTCTTGTTATAGCCTCTGAAATTGCAGCGAAACTAGATAAAACTGCTGATAAGCGTTTGGTACATAAATTTAAGAAAGCTACTGCGGTTATGCAACAAGGTCTTTTAACAATAGCTCCTACACTGATTGCATCAATGATCAGTTGTGCATTAACTGGTGGCGTTATTCCTTTTATAAAAGTGGATAGTGAATCAATCAAAGATAAAATAGATGATGCTATTGATGATGTGGCTAATAACATTGGTGAAAAAGTCACAGAAGCTATTCAAAATAAAATTGATAGTTATGAAGAGGAAAAACAATCTTTGCAGGCTTTTAAAAGTACATTAACTGAGTTAGCTGCAAGTTTAGAAAATCCCTTAGTTTTTATTATTGATGAGTTGGATCGTTGTCGCCCTGATTTTGCGATACGATTAATTGAGAGGGTTAAACATTTCTTTGATATTCCTAAAATTGTTTTTGTTCTAGTTATGGATAAAACACAGTTTTCAAGGGTGGTTTGTCATAATTACGGTTATGATGAAAAAATTGGGGAAGAGTATTTAGATAAATTCATTGATTTTTTTATTAAGCTAAATCCTACAAAAATTGAAAATAGATTGAGTTTTATACAGGATAAATTGCAGGAACTAGGCATTAGCATAAGAGTCGGACAGTTTAACAAAATTGACTACTTATTTTCATTTATGGCTTTGCATTGTAAAACTACAACGCGATCATTAATTAAAATAATTCATAGTTTTAACTTATTAGCTTTAAATGATTCTCTTAAAAATCAAATATTAGTAATTTATTTGTTTTTAGGTAAAAACTTAAAAGATAGAAAATCAACGGTAGATGTATACGAATACATTGTGCAATGGTTTAAGGAAATTATTGATGCAGATTTAGCATTAACACAGCAGCTATTAGCGTTTAAAGATGACATGGAGTCTAGGGGGAGAGTAATTAATACACATCAGTTATATGGGCAGGTATTAAATGACTTTCGAAGTGTACATATAGCTAGCATATTTATGCGATATTTTGATGAATACCAAAAAAATCCTGACAGTGACTATTATTTACAGAAGATAAGTATGCAGCCAATGAGTTCATATGAAGATGAAGATTCAGTGGACTTCAAAAAAAGAATGGGAATTTTACATTTCGAGTGGATTATCCATTTAAATAGGTTATGAGATTTTTAGCGTCATCCGTTTGCAATTTTTCCCGCATCTTTAAAAACTGCTTTTCATCTAAGTCATAGAGCTTAAGGGAAAGCAGTTTTTTGATATTTTCTTCAGAAAAGCGATATTTAATAATTTTAGCAGGGACTCCGCCTACAACAGCATAAGGCGGTACATCTTTGGTTACCACCGCGCCTGTAGCCACCACAGCACCTTCACCAAGAGTCACACCTTGCATAATCATCGCACGTGAGCCGATCCAGCAGCCATCACCAATGATTGTGTCACCCGCAGGGACAAAACTCCGTGTATCAAATGGAAAGGCTGAAATCCAGTCTGTGCGGTGGAGTTGGTTACCGCCCATCATAATCACGCATTCTGCGCCAAAACAGACAAAATTACCGATATGTAGCTGGTCTATCGGCTTCTCAGCTGTTGCAGGTTTATCATGCAGATAACGCACCACACAGCGCTCAAAACCCTGATCCCAATATGCAGAATAATATGAATAATTACCTTTGATGTGAATATTAGGGTTCTTCACTGTTTTAGAGATGAACTCAAACTCACACCAATGATTTACAGGTGAATTAATCAATTTTTCAGACATAAGGTTTAATAGCAATAATGATTCGCATGACTATTTTAGCTGACTCATTATAAATGTCGACTATAGATAAATGCTTAAGCTTGTTTTAAATGCAGCAAATGCGTGGCTTGAGTATGTCGTATTCCATCTTTACGATTCGCAAAATAACGCTGTGTAATGTCATGTGCAGATAAATCTTCTAAGACTACATAACCCAGATTTGTCACGGCACGGTGTAACTCATTACTGTGAAATGTCCCAATAATGGGTTCACTTAAAAAATAGGTAAATTTGGAAACAGCAAATGATCCGACACGCTCTATACCAGTTAAATCTTGATAGGGAATGGAATAGTCTAAAACCAATTCGCTACCTGAGGCTGCAAATTCGGCAATGGTTTGCAAGGTGCTCATAGTTATTTCTGGTTTTAAATAATGCGTCGTTCCAAGCCAAGAAAAGAAAGTTGGTTGCTTTGTATCATAAGAACTCCGTTTTAAGGCATGCGCTAAATTTTCTTTTTCAAAATCAATAGAAACAAACTCAACATGGTCTGGAATATGTCCGAGTTTCTGTAAACTTCGTATTTTTAATGTTTGAGTATCTGGGTGATCAACCTCAAAAATTTTAATATCTGAGTATTTCTGCTCTAATCGGAGGACAAAAGAATCTAAACCTGCACCAATCAGCACATATTGTTTAATTCCTTGTTGTACTGCCTTTTCTAATTGATCTTCGGCATAGCGTGAACGTGCCACCACCTGTGCGGTGAGTAATCCAAATGTTTGGTTAGGAATTTTACTATTTAACGCTTTTATACATGCACGACTTGAAAGCAGTCGACGCCAAATTGGACTGGTGAAATGAAAGGCATAAGGGTCGGAAAAAACAGGTTGGTTCGCATATAAATAATGATTTGCGCGAATGGCAGCGGCAGCTTGTGCCGTTCGGCTTGCATGTCCAAATTTCATCGTGTGTTATGACTCTTTTTGTTTTAGATAACACTTTAATGAAATAAGCCATTTGAACAATGACGTATTCAGTCGACTATTGTTGCTGAACGTACATTTTGGTCACTCGATAGCATGCATTACCTAAGCGAAAAACATAGAACAATAAAAAACCCCTCAAAAGAGGGGCTTAAAATTGCTTATCTTAATGAATTAAAGATATTCAACTTTAGAAATTTCATACTCAACTTCACCTTGTGGTGTGTTGATTTTTACATCGTCGCCTTCGTTTTTACCCAAAAGACCACGCGCAATTGGTGAATTCACAGAGATTTTATTGATTTTAAAATCTGCTTCGTCATCACCAACGATTTTATAAGTCTTTTGTTCTTCAGTATCTAAGTTTTCAATGGTCACTGTCACACCGAAAACTACACGGCCATTTTGCTCAAGTGATTTAACATCAATCACTTGGCAAGCACCCAGTTTACCTTCGATATCTTGGATACGGCCTTCACAGAAACCTTGTTGCTCGCGAGCAGCGTGGTATTCTGCGTTTTCTTTCAAATCCCCATGTTCACGCGCTTCAGCAATTGCTGCAGTAATACGTGGACGATCAACACTTTTAAGTTGCTGTAATTCTTTCTCTAGGGCAATTTTGCCTTCGGGAGTCATAGGATAACGTTGCATTGTTGTCCCTCATGTTTGTAAAAAGAAAAAATCAGTAAAATTTTTACTGACCTAGAAATGAAAAAAAGCCCGCCACCGAGAGGTGGCGGGACTTCTCGGTAACTTAATTAACCTTTAGTAAGGTCTTGTAAGCGGTATACATCCATTGGCAATTTGATTGCTAAAGCTTGGCATACTGCATCAGCACCGTTAAGGGTAGTTGTGTAATACACTTTACCTTGTAATGCAGAGCGGCGGATCGAGAATGAATCTTCTTGAGCCTGTTTGCCTTCAGTTGTATTGATAATGAGGTGAACTTCGCCATTTTTCAAGCGGTCAACGATATTAGGACGGCCTTCAGTCACTTTGTTCACACGTTCACATTCAATACCAGCATCTTTAATCACATCATAAGTACCGCCAGTAGCGATCACTTTAAAGCCAAGATCTGTCAACTGTTTCGCAATACCAACAGCACGAGGCTTGTCAGAATGACGAACAGATAAGAATGCATGTTTAACTTCGCCTTCCGTTGGTAGGCCTGGTAAACGGTCATTAGAGCCTAACACAGCTTTATAGAACGCTTCACCAAATGTTTTACCTACACCCATCACTTCGCCTGTAGATTTCATTTCAGGGCCAAGAATTGGGTCAACACCAGGGAATTTGTTGAATGGGAACACAGCTTCTTTTACAGAGAAGTGTTCAGGAATAATCTCTGTAGTGAATCCTTGAGATTCTAGAGATTGACCTGCCATACAACGCGCAGCAACTTTCGCTAAAGATTCACCGATACACTTAGAAACGAACGGAACAGTACGTGATGCACGTGGGTTCACTTCTAGAATGTATACGTCAGTACCTTTAACCGCAAACTGTACGTTCATTAAACCAATTACGCCAAGCTCTTTTGCCATAGCGATGGTTTGACGACGCATTTCGTCCTGTACTTCTTGAGATAAAGAGTAAGGAGGAATAGAACATGCTGAGTCACCTGAGTGAATACCAGCTTGTTCGATATGCTGCATGATACCGCCGATCACAACGTCTTTACCGTCAGATACGCAGTCCACGTCAACTTCAATCGCATCGTCAAGGAAGTGGTCAAGAAGTACTGGCGCTTCGTTAGATGCTTGAACCGCATCACGTAAGTAACGTTTCAATTCTTCGTCGTTGTACACGATTTCCATCGCACGGCCACCAAGTACATAAGATGGACGTACCACAAGTGGGTAGCCAACTTTTGCTGCTTCAGCCATACCTTCTTCAGCAGATTTTACGATGCTGTTGTTTGGTTGACGAAGTTGTAGACGTTGAATCATTTGTTGGAAACGTTCACGGTCTTCTGCACGGTCAATCGCGTCAGGTGATGTACCAATAATTGGCGCACCAGCTTCTTCTAAAGCACGAGCCAATTTAAGCGGAGTTTGACCGCCGTACTGAACGATAATGCCTTTAGGCTTCTCGATACGCACGATTTCAAGTACATCTTCCAAAGTAATTGGTTCGAAGTACAAACGATCTGATGTGTCGTAATCTGTAGAAACCGTTTCAGGGTTACAGTTCACCATGATGGTTTCATAGCCGTCATCACGCATTGCAAGGGCAGCGTGTACACAGCAGTAATCGAACTCGATACCTTGACCAATACGGTTAGGACCACCACCGATGACCATGATTTTGTCACGGTTCGATGGGTTTGCTTCACATTCTTCATCGTAAGTTGAGTACATGTAAGCTGTATCAGATTCGAATTCAGCCGCACATGTATCTACACGTTTGTAAACTGGAGTTACGCCCAAGTTCCAGCGGTGTTTACGGAATTGTTTTTGTGAAATGCCCATCAAGTCCGCAATGCGAAGGTCAGATAAACCTTTGCGTTTGAACGAACGGATGTTGTCAGCGTTTAAGTCACCAAAACCTAAAGATTTGATTTTCTCTTCAGTTTTGATGATGTCTTCGATTTGGATCAAGAACCAACGGTCAATATTCGTCGCAGCGAACACTTCATCTAACGTGAAACCATGACGGAATGCATCGCCAACGTACCAAATACGCTCAGGACCAGGCACTTTAAGTTCTTGAAGGATTTTCTCTTTCGCACCTTCAGTACCCACTTCGATTTTTTCATCAAAGCCAGCAGCACCCACTTCAAGACCACGAAGCGCTTTTTGTACTGACTCTTGGAAGTTACGGCCAATTGCCATGACTTCACCCACAGATTTCATCTGTGTAGTTAAAGTTGCATCAGCTTGTGGGAATTTCTCGAAGTTGAAACGAGGAATCTTAGTCACAACATAGTCAATCGCAGGTTCGAATGATGCAGGAGTTGTACCGCCAGTGATGTCATTTTTCAATTCATCAAGGGTATAACCGACTGCCAATTTCGCTGCAATTTTTGCAATTGGGAAACCGGTTGCTTTAGATGCCAAAGCAGATGAACGAGAAACACGAGGGTTCATCTCGATCACAACCATACGGCCATCTTTCGGGTTAATACCGAACTGAACGTTCGAACCACCCGTTTCTACACCAATTTCACGAAGTACTGCTAAAGAGGCATTACGTAAAAGTTGGAATTCTTTGTCTGTTAATGTTTGTGCAGGGGCAACAGTGATTGAGTCACCTGTGTGCACGCCCATTGGGTCAAAGTTTTCAATGGTACATACAATGATACAGTTGTCGTTTTTGTCACGAACAACTTCCATTTCGTACTCTTTCCAACCAATCAATGATTCATCAATTAAAAGTTGGTGAGTAGGAGAAAGGTCGAAACCGCGTTCACAGATCTCGATAAATTCTTCTTTGTTGTATGCGATACCACCGCCTGAACCACCCATCGTAAATGATGGACGGATAATCACAGGGAAACCGAAGCGTGCTTGAATTTCTAACGCTTCTTCCATTGATTCAGCGATGTCAGCTTTTGGACATTCAAGACCAATTTTACGCATTGCTTGGTCGAAGAGTTTACGGTCTTCGGCTTTTTCAATTGCTTCTTTCGTCGCGCCAATCAATTCAACATTGTATTTTTCTAAAATGCCGTGCTCATCAAGGGCGAGGGCACAGTTCAATGCAGTTTGACCACCCATTGTTGGAAGAACTGCATCTGGGCGTTCTTTCTCAATGATCGCTGCAACAGTTTGCCACGTAATCGGTTCGATATACGTTGCATCTGCCATTGCAGGGTCAGTCATAATCGTTGCAGGGTTAGAGTTAACAAGAATAACTCGGTAACCTTCTTCACGAAGCGCTTTACACGCTTGCGCGCCTGAATAGTCAAACTCACACGCCTGACCAATCACAATCGGACCAGCACCAATAATTAAGATGCTTTTAATGTCTGTACGTTTAGCCATGATGCTTCCTTAATTACTTCTTAGATGCTTCGATAAGTTCGATGAAATGATCGAACAATGGTGCGCAGTCATGTGGACCAGGGCTTGCTTCTGGGTGACCTTGGAAACTGAACGCAGGTTTGTCTGTACGATGAATCCCTTGCAGGGTTTGGTCGAACAGTGATTTGTGCGTAGCTTTCAAGTTTGCAGGCAAAGTTTCTGCATCCACTGCGAAGCCGTGGTTTTGAGAAGTAATCATCACTGTACCATTTTCTAAGTTTTGTACAGGATGGTTAGCACCGTGGTGACCGTGAGGCATTTTCACAGTTTTTGCACCTGATGCAAGTGCAAGAATTTGGTGACCTAAGCAAATACCGAATACAGGTACATTACGTGCGTCTTCTACAATTGTTTTTACAGCTTCAATTGCATAATCACATGCTGCTGGATCGCCGGGGCCGTTCGATAAGAACACGCCATCTGGATTCAGCGCAAGTACATCAGCAGCAGGAGTTTGCGCAGGCACGACAGTCAATTTACAACCGCGGTCTGCGAGCATACGTAAGATGTTGGTTTTGACACCGTAGTCGTATGCTACAACATGGAATTTAAGTTCTGGTTGAGCGAAACCTTTACCAAGCGCCCAAGAGCCTTCAGTCCACTCGAAACCGGTCGGATCACAGCATTCTTTTGCAAGGTCTAAACCATTAAGACCACCAAAAGCACGTGCTTTAGCTAACGCTTCTTCTTCAGTCGCGTTTTCACCAGCAAGGATACAACCGTTTTGCGCACCTTTTGATCGCAGAATACGCGTTAATTTACGAGTATCAATATCTGCGATAGCAACAACATTGTGTTGTTTAAGGTAATCACTTAGTGATTGCTCAGCACGGAAGTTGCTATGCAATAAAGGTAGGTCACGAATGATCAATCCGTTGGCCCATACTTTATGAATTCGACCTGACTCAGCGTCTTCATCATTACAACCTGTGTTACCGATATGTGGGTAAGTTAGGGTCACAAGTTGTTGTGCATAACTTGGGTCAGTCAAAATTTCTTGATAGCCAGTCATGGCAGTGTTGAAAACGACTTCACCAGTCGTACTACCCGATGCGCCAATTGAAGTACCTTTAAAAATAGTACCATCGGCAAGGGCTAAAATTGCTGGGGTGCTCAAACCAAAGCTCCTGAAATTTAGGCTGTAAAAAAGCGAGAAGACGAAAAAAAAGGAAGGCTGCTTAAAAACCTACCCTCCTTACATCTGCTCGCTTGAACTTAACACGGCATTATACGCAGAAAGCCACTGAAAGTCCATTGTAAATATTAGGAATAAAGCAGATAAAGCGCTTGCATTTTAGAATAAAGTTTGGTTTTGCAAAATCGTAGAAAAATGTAAGCAATTAATTATTGTCAGACAAATCATAAATTAAAATTTATCAATAAGCGCTATTGTGGTTCGGTCAGCAAAAACTATAGGTACAAAGTCATGGCAACACAACAAAAACAAACAGCGGCTAAATCCTCCCTGAAAGAAGTCGTTATCGAAGGTGCTGAAAAGCTTGAACAAGTTGCAAAAGAAGCGAGTGTCCAAGCCACAGAAGCGGTCACTGAAAGCAAAGAAAAGATCGGAGCAGAGGCAAAGCAGTTGAATGCCAGTGTGCAAGATCAATTGCGTCAGTTGAAGCAAGATGTGTTGAATAAACTTGATCAGCTAAAAGTTCAATTTGGTTCATCGCAAAAAGATTTTAGTGAACTCAAAGAATTTGTGAAAACTGAGTTTAATGCGGTTATTGATGATCTTTCAAAACTTGGAAAAGAGCTGAAAGAAGATGTGACCCAAATTTCAGGAAAACACAAAGATCATCTAACAGAAACATTTAAGCGTTCTAAGGAACATACTTTAGAAGCGTGGAAAAAAGTTTCACCACTGAAAGCTGATGTTACGGATCAAACCACAGATCTTAAAAGTTAATTGTGAATGACATGAATTTTAAAACGCTTAAGTTAAATCTAGTCATTCCAAGGAGCTGGATTGGGTGAGAGCGAATTAAACATCAAGTTAGCACTATGCATAAGGGAGTCATTAATGGCTCCCTTATTGTGAATGGTACATTTAAGTCCAAAGCAGTTATTTAAAAATAGACAGGCAATAAAAAAACAAAAGATCGTACTTTTGCTTTTTATCGAAGATCAAAACATTAAAAATTTAGAACTGATGTAGCCAATCACGTTTGTTGTGAAAGTCAGCATTTGGACTACTATGCTGCATGGCATAGTACTGTTCACCTTGAGGGGTTTTCAGTACTGCAGTTAGACCAATATAGAGATCTTCCCATTTAAGTTTGTACTTCAGCATAAATTCTGTTAGATCAAGACTGACATTTAAGCCATAGTGCGTCCGTTTCAACTGATTCAGTTCGATATCGTAAGCAGCTTGTGGCGGCATATCTTCTGGATAGCGATATTCTTCAAACTGGTAAACCTGCCAAGCTTGTGAAGGGGAGAGGTTGATTTCACGATAAAAGTCTTCGTTGCGTACACCAATAAAAACTTCTAAGCAGGTCTGTTCCCACAAAAAATCGATTCGTGGGTGAGATGATACCAATTCAGGCCATTGAATCAGTTGGTTTGGGTCTCGAATCCAATAACCCACATTTAAAGTATATGGGCTTTGTTGTTCGATAGCACCAACGACTGATACAGCCTGAAAGCGACGATCAAAAGCGCTGAGTTCGAAACTTGCCATAAATGCTTAGTTAGACAGGTGTGCGTAGCGAACAAGGTTAGACAGTTTTGCATTTTGTTTTGCCGCTTTGCGGTAAATCAAAGCAATCTTACCAATCGTTTGAACAACTTCAGAACCTGAAACAGTCGCAATTTCAGTAATCATTGCAGCACGAGCTTCACGGTCTTCTGCCACAACTTTCACTTTAATTAACTCATGGTCGTTTAACGCACGGTTTAATTCTTCAACAACGCTTTCTGATAAGCCTTTGTCCGCAACCATTACAACTGGGTTTAGGGTGTGACCAATTTGACGTAAGCGTTTACGTTCTTGAATAGATAAAGCCGCCATAAATATAACCTAATTTTAAAAACGACCTAGTATAGCAAAATCAAAGTTGAAGCGCTGTATTTAATCGGCATTTTCTCGATGAAGATTATTGAAAAAAACATGATTTAAGATGCTTTTTAGATACACATGTCTACTGCAAAAGTGCTGAATTTCACGTACAATCAAGACTGAGAAGTTTTTTTTATTTAGAGAGTTATGGCTACCCGCATTACTAACCAGAAATTATCCAAAAGTAGTCGTGACTGGATGCGCGAGCATCTTGATGACCCCTTTGTGAAAAAAGCACAAAAGGAAGGATATCGTGCGCGTGCCGCTTATAAATTGCTTGAAATTCAAGAAAAATACAAATTGATCAAGCCAGGCATGACCGTTGTCGACTTAGGTGCTGCACCAGGTAGTTGGTCGCAAATTGCCGGAAAACTTGTTGGCGACAAAGGTTTGGTAATTGCTTCTGATATTTTACCCATGGATGCTTTACCCGATGTGACCTTCTTGCAAGGTGACTTTCGTGAACAAGAAGTGTTCGATGAATTGTTAAAAATTTTAGATGGACGTACTGTAGACGTTGTAATTTCAGATATGGCCCCCAATACATCAGGTAATAAGGCTGTAGATCAACCGCGTCAGATCTATCTTTGTGAATTAGCAATCGACTTTGCTCAAAAGGTTCTTGGACCAAATGGACAATTTGTTGTTAAAGTGTTCCAAGGTGTTGGATTTGATGAATACCGTAAGCAAGTTGTAGACACATTTGATGTGCTGAAAACAGCAAAACCGGCGGCTTCACGTGCTCGATCTAAAGAAGTGTTTTTAATCGGGCAGGGACGTAAGAAAGCTTTCAAGTAAAGTTTACTTGCCAACTCGTTAAAAATTGTGCATTTTGTACGTTTTTAAATTATTGCGAAGCTACTCTGCAGCGTAAGTATTAGAGTCACCCATATAAATGGGATTGAACGAATTAGATAGAAATGGGAATAAAGCTTTGAGCGATCTTTTTAAGAATGCCGTGTTGTGGCTGGTTATCCTAGGCGTGCTGGTTTTAATCTTCAGCAACGTCAGTGACCGCAATCAACCGACCGCGATGAACTATTCTGAGTTCGTGGCAGCCGTAAATGCGGGTCAGATTAAACAAGTCACCATTGATGGCGAAAGAATTCGTGGCGAAAAATCAAACGGTTCTGAGTTTGAAAGTATCCGTCCTGCGGTTCAAGATCCTGAACTTATGCCGAACCTGATCAAGAACAATGTTGTTGTTGAAGGTACAGCGCCACAGCGTCAAAGTATTTTGATGCAACTTCTGATTGCAAGTTTCCCTGTTCTTTTAATCATTCTGTTATTCATGTTCTTTATGCGCAACATGGGTGGTGGAGCTGGTGGTAAGAATGGCCCAATGAGTTTTGGTAAGTCAAAAGCAAAAATGCTGTCTGAAGACCAAATCAAAGTGACATTTACTGATGTTGCGGGCTGTGATGAAGCTAAACAAGAAGTTGTTGAAATCGTTGACTTCCTAAAAGATCCATCTAAGTTCAAACGACTTGGTGCAAGCATTCCGAAAGGCGTGCTCATGGTTGGTCCTCCGGGTACGGGTAAAACTTTACTTGCTAAAGCGATTGCGGGTGAAGCGAAAGTACCGTTCTTTAGTATTTCGGGTTCTGACTTTGTTGAAATGTTCGTGGGTGTGGGTGCGTCTCGTGTCCGTGATATGTTTGAACAAGCGAAGCGTCATGCACCATGTATCATTTTCATCGATGAGATCGATGCCGTTGGTCGTCACCGTGGTTCAGGTACAGGTGGTGGTAATGATGAGCGTGAGCAAACATTAAACCAAATGTTGGTTGAAATGGATGGTTTTGAAGGCAACGAAGGTATTATCGTCATTGCTGCAACAAACCGTGCTGACGTATTGGATAAAGCTTTACTTCGTCCAGGTCGTTTTGACCGTCAAGTGATGGTATCTCTACCAGACATTAAAGGCCGTGAACAAATCCTGAATGTACATTTGAAAAAATTACCTTCTGTGACTGGTGTAGACGTGAAAGTTTTGGCACGTGGTACACCGGGCTTCTCGGGTGCTCAGTTGGCTAACCTTGTAAACGAAGCGGCACTGTTTGCTGCACGTCGTAACAAGAATACGGTCGATATGCATGACTTTGAAGATGCAAAAGATAAGCTTTACATGGGTCCTGAACGTAAATCGATGGTGATTCGCGAAGAAGAACGTCGTGCGACGGCTTATCATGAAGCAGGTCATGCAATTGTTGCTGAAATATTGCCGGGTACAGACCCTGTGCATAAAGTGACAATTATGCCGCGTGGTTGGGCACTGGGTGTGACTTGGCAGTTGCCTGAACATGACCAAACCAGCCATTACAAAGACAAAATGTTGAATGAACTTTCAATTTTGTTTGGTGGTCGTATTGCAGAAGAAGTCTTCATTAACCAAATGTCGACTGGTGCTTCAAATGACTTTGAACGTGCAACGAAAATGGCACGAGCAATGGTTACTAAATACGGTATGTCCGATAAAATGGGCGTCATGGTTTACGAAGATGATTCACAGCAGTCATTCATGGGTGGTTTAGGAAGTCGTGTGATTTCTGAAGCAACGCAGCTTGAAGTTGACCGTGAAGTTCGCCGCATTTTAGATGAACAATATAAAGTTGCACGCGATATTCTTGAAAATAACAAAGATATCGCACATGCCATGGTGAAAGCATTGCTTGAATGGGAAACCATTGATCGTGATCAAATCCGTGACATTATGGAAGGTCGTGAACCTCAACCACCAAAAGTGTACATCGCTGAGAATCCAGTGATTGATGTCACACCAACGGATGGTCCAGATGTTCCACCACCATTACCGTCATTGCCAAAAGCATAAAATTTTAAAACCACCTTCGGGTGGTTTTTTATATGAAAATAAATGCATGTGAGCGCAATGCTGAGCAAACTTAGCGTTAAAATAAGCGCAGCAAAATCTGGGATGTGTAATATGAAGTTGGTGTCTTTGCCTAATAAAATTTTAAACTGTGGTAATTTGCAATTAGATTTGTCAGAGCCACATGTGATGGGGATTTTAAATGTCACACCGGACTCTTTTAGTGATGGTGGCAAACATAATGGTAAAGACCAAGCTATAGCACATGCCTTACAAATGATAGTGGATGGCGCGACAGTGATTGATGTCGGTGGTGAGTCAACACGTCCGGGTGCATCTGTTGTTGAGGTTGAAGAAGAAATTCGACGGGTCGTACCCGTCGTTGAAGCATTATCCAAACACAATGTGGTGATTTCTATCGATACCTCGCAACCTGAGGTGATTGAGGCAGCGGTTCAAGCAGGTGCGCATATCTGGAATGATGTACGTGCATTAACTCGGCCGAATGCCTTAGAAACCGCTGCAAAACTGGATATTCCAGTGATCATTATGCATATGCGTGGAGAACCCACCACGATGAATAATCTAGATCAGTATCAAGATGTCGTTGCTGACGTCATCGATGAATTAAAGCAACGTGTGCAAGATGCATTGGACGCAGGCGTCCGTGCAGAAAATATTATGATTGATCCGGGTTTTGGTTTTGCTAAAAATGCGCAGCAAAACTTAAAGCTTTTACAGCAATTCTATCAATTGAATAACATGGGCTATCCGATCCTGTCTGCATTATCACGTAAGCGTTTTATCGGTGAAGCACTTGGCGGTGCAGATGCACAAAATCGCGCTGTAGGCTCGGTTGCAGCGCATTTACTCAGCATTCAACAAGGTGCATGTATGGTTCGCGCACATGATGTCAAAGCGACGGTAAATGCGATTCGTGTTTGGCAAGCCATGCAGAATGCAGTGTGATTTGAAAATACTGAATCCCAATAAATTTGGTGAATTGTAGTATTTGTGTTATATAAGCGCCCTGAATGTTTTGTGATAGAGTTTCGTATGTTTGCAGATTTACTGCTACCCATGTTTGATGATGAATATTACCCAGATGTGTTGGTTGCAGAGGTGAAGTTATTGGTTGTTCAATTTGCGAAGAAAATCGCAAAAGCAGATTTAAGTTCAACTGATATCTACCATTTTGCCAATGAAACGGTTGCACAGCTCAATAAGATGAAACCTCAATTTGAAGATTTAGATTCGTCTTTGGATGATACGGCTGCAGATTATATTGCAGAAGCCATGATGATGGTGCTGCAAGACGAAGGCCATATGGATATTGAAATGGAAGAGTTAGTTGCTAACCGAGAATGGTAATTGAACTTTAAAAAAAGCCCTGTAGTGACAGGGCTTTTTTGTGTCTAGGGATTTAAAAAATTATTTAGCTTTGTCTATAAAATCTTTAAACGATGATTTGATCGATGCTGATAGTTTCTGTTCTTCTTGCATGGCTTGTAAGTGTAGGGCGTAGAAATACGTTTGATGCTCTTTTTGTTTTAAGGATTGTTGATAAGACCAAAATGCCAGTTGGCGAAGCTTTTGTAGTTTTACTCGTTCAATGGCACTGCTATCACGTTTATAAAACAATTCAGTAAATACACATAAAAAAAGACTGAAAAAAAGTCCACAGAGACTGATGAGGTTTAATACATCTGTTTGTAGATATTTAAAGTTAGTAGCGAGGATAAGTGTGAATCCCCCAAGGAGATACAGCTGTATTTGCAGACGTTGAACTGCAAACTTACTGCTAAAACGTGCTTGATAATGTGCATACCAAACATAGCAATAGATCAAAGGAAGAATAATCAATACACCAAGATTGAACGCCATTTTGGGGGCGTGAATTGAAAGTGCCGTTGAAAGTATATGCCCAAGTGCGGCGCTGCCAAGTGAGATAAAAAGTATCAGGCAAAAGCTAAAGATTAAAACGGGTGCAGTGGGCGTTAGACTGATAATTTTGAAATGCGCAAACAGCAGCCGTTGATAAAAGGCATCGGGATGCTTGAGTTGTAGTGTAGGGAGATCAAAATCTGAAGATATTGGCATTGAATAATAATAGATTTATAAATTTTAGGCATAAAAAAACCAGCAAATTGCTAGATCTTTTATTGCACCAATCTTAAAAGTATAAGAATGGTGCCCGAGGCCAGACTCGAACTGGCACGCTTTGTGGGCGGGGGATTTTAAATCCCCTGTGTCTACCGATTTCACCACTCGGGCATGTGCGCAATAATAGAGGACGAAATGGACCTTGGCAAGTGTATTTGATGGTGTTTGTTTTAAAATCAATCAATTCATGCATATAAGTTGAAAATATTCAAAAATATTGATGTATTGAATGACTTTTTGAGCAGTAATTGAAAGTTTTTTGCACTATATCAATGCTAACTTATTTCATTAGCTCATCAAGATAATGTTCAACATTTTGGTGCTTTAGCTTTTTACACAGCTGATTTTCCTGGTGCAGCATTTGTATGTGTAAATTTTGGAAATGGGTAAAGCGCTCAGATAACTGTTTATGTTTTACTTGATTTGGATTACTGAGTGTCAAACGTAATTTTGCTTTAAGCATTTGTTTATACGACCAATAAGCAATACGACGTGTCTCTTGTAGAAAATAGTATTCTTGCGTGTTACTTCCATCTTTGAATAGATTTTCTTTATAAAAACGCACAAAGCCGAAACTCATGGCGAAAAAGAACAATACAGATTGAACGAAGGTACTTTGTAAAAAGGCGATATTGAGTAACTGTAATAAAATCACGATCGCAAGTCTGAACGGCGTATTCTTCAAACTTTGATACAGTGACATCGAACTGTGTTTGATTTGCTTGATAACTAAAGGCACAACCAGCATGAAAAACAGCATAATACTTAATACAGCAATACCATGAGCTCGAAACTCACTCATTTCTGGAAAATACAGTTGCACTGCATGACCAATACTCATGCTCAAAGAAATAAAAATCATCGCCGCCAAAACCCAAGGAATGAGTTCTTTGAGTTCGTCTAAAATGCCTTGAGTTTTCAGTTGGCTATAAAATAAATAATTATGTTTAAAGGCTGCTGGATATTGCTGTTTCAGTTGTTGAAGGTAAAGCGCAGCCTGTTTCTTTTGAGCCATATTGTGACGTTAATATTAAAGCGTGAAAGTAATATAGTTGATTTCGATATTTTTGACAGAATTTTTTTTCTAAATCATGTTGTATATCTGAACATTATAAGAGAAAACGCAATTTCTATAGCGAAGGTCGCAGTTTTCATGCTGCTTTTATGCGAAAATACATACTTATTGAATATTAAGTTTTTATAGGCAGTTTATGACTGATCATTCTCCTGAAACATTAAGCGATATCGAAATTCTAGACATTCTTCAGTCGATGAAATCAGATGTTTTAAATACTGAAGCAAATGAAGTGATTCGTAGTGGGGGGAAAGCTGGTCGTCAAGAGGCTCATAAACAAGCTTTGGTGAAATTAAATCAAGCATTTGAATATAAATTTGTTGAAGCTGTGACTTTGGCTTTAGGCTTAAATGAAGGCCAAAGTAAAAAAATTCGCTATAAGAAAGACCGTATCCGTATTTTGAAAGTTCGTGGTATCGATTATTTAGCGATTGATGGTGCTGAAACTGCACAAGTATTGTCACAAGTTGCACAAGCAATTGTACGTGAAGACGCAACGGTGACTCATGACCTGCATAATATTTTCCCATTTTGGAAAGAAGGATGGCCAATGGTGCAATTCGACAATGTCTATAAAATTTTAGAAGATGACATTCGTATTCATTATGAAGCAGTTCTAGAAGCATTAATTTCAAAGCATTAATTTCAAAGCATTAATCGCTACAAATGAACCTGTGAGTGTAAAGCACTGGCTAGTTCTATTGTTAAGCATAAAAAAGCACCTGATGGTGCTTTTTTATCTTTAAAATTTTAAGTTAAGCTCGAATAAAACGGAAGAAACATCCCAAAGATCAGGCCTGCTGCTAACATGACAAAACACGTGATTACAGCCCAGATAATGGTAAATTTCTGATGTTGTCCAAACTCGATACCTACAAGTCCACAGAGTAAATAGGTCGAAGGAACAAGCGGAGAGAGTAGGTGTACAGGTTGCCCTACGATGGAGGCACGTGCCATTTCTACAGGTGCAATTCCATAATGAGCGGCAGCATCGGAAAGAATCGGCAAAACCCCAAAATAGAAAGCATCATTCGACATAAAGAAAGTCATCGGCATACTGATGACAGCGGTGATCGGTGCTAAATAGGGGCCCATACTTTCAGGGATAATTGCCACAAGTTGTTTGGACATGGCTTCTACCATGCCTGTTCCAGCTAAAATTCCGGTAAAAATACCTGCAGCAAAAATGATGCCGACCACGTTTAAAGCACTACCTGCATGATGTGCGATTAACTTTTTCTGCAAGTCGACATTTTTGTAGTTGACGACTAGTGCAATACACAAAGCCACCATGAATAAAATAGGCATAGGTAAAATACTAAAAACCAGACAAATCATCAGAACGACAGTTAACAGTGCATTAAACCAACGTAGATCTGCGCGGTTGGCTTCTGGATTATCTGAGATTTGAATGTTTTCACCATGGCTGATATCCAATTGGACAATTCCTAGACGCTTTCTTTCCATTCGACCATACATGGTTCCCAAAAAGTACAACCAGCCGATGGCAAATAACATCGGTAAAACCATCGGAACAAATACATCACTTGGGTCGACATGAAGCGCGCTGGCGGCGCGGGCAGTAGGCCCACCCCAAGGTGTAAGATTCATAATTCCACTAGAGAGCATAATCAAACATGCCATAATCAATGGGCTCATACCTAAGCGCTTATAGAGTGGCAGCATGGCCGCAACACAGATCATATAGGTTGTAAACCATCTCCATCCAAAGAGACAATTAACGTCAGGGTAATGGTTCCAAGGACAACTTTTAAGGGATCACCTTTGACCATTTTTAAAATAAATTTCACCGAAGGGTCGAACAAACCTGTATCAATCATGATGGCAAAATACAGAATCGCAAAAAGCAACATGATGCCGGTCGGTGCAAGTTTTTTTACACCTTCAATCATCATATTGCCAATTTCATTTATTTGTATGTGTGACAAGCTGTCAAAATAAAAACCAAGTAACCACGCAATCAAGGCAAAAAGTAGGGGAGTTAAAGTCAGTGCGACAAGTGGGCTTAAGCGTTTCGACATGATCAAATACATAAAACACAAGATCATGCCCAAACCGAGTACGGTTAACATGGTTCATTCCTTTGAAATATAAAGCTGTTTTTAAATCCAAGGGCAGAGCATAAAGAGAAATTTCATCAGTCAAAACAAAGGTGAGAAAATGTGAAATACATCACTATTTTGATGAAAAATAGTCATTAATAATGAAGGTATTAGGGAAGCGGGATTTTTTGATTTATTTTAATTTTTATTCAAAAAAGTGGTCTGTTTACATATATTCAATATCTGTAGAGAACTGTAAGTGCGTTTAGATCCAGTTTGATCACAATAAGTGCGCTTAAGCAAAAATAGACAGTAGCGTCCGAATCGGCCAACTAAAAAATCGGAACCAAAAAATTAAGGGATTATAAAAGAACAGACCAAAACGCATGGTTTCGTCATATTGTTGTCGACCGCGTTCATAAGGATAAGGCGTTAAAAACCAAGCAGTGACGATCAGTGCAACACCGAGCAATAGAAATAAAGGTTGTGGATGAGCTTTGAAAAAATAATAGATCAGATAAGCCCCAGTATAAAAACTAAAGCAAGTCAAAATCGCTTTAAGTGAAAAAGACATCTTCGTATTCCATCGTATTTATATTTTATTGTTTTAGAAAAAAGAAGAATCGAATTAATCTGATTCTTCTGGTGTATCAAGTTCAGTTTCAGCCTGTTGTAAGCGGGTCACTAACAATTGGTCAATTTTAAAGTGGTCTACATCCACAACTTCAAATTTGTAGCCATGATAAGTAACAAAGTCAGCTGGACGTGGAATTTTACGCAGTTTAAACATCATAAAACCCGCAAGGGTTTCATAGTTTTCTTCATCGGGCATTTCATCTAAAGCGAGTGCATGTTTTAGATCTTCGATTGGTGTACTGCCATCGATAAGCCAAGAATCCGCATCACGTTTAATAATTTGTTGTTCTGCTTCAATCGGTGTTACCCAGTCGCCCATCACGGTAATCATAATGTCGGAGAGGGTAATAACGCCGACAACCAACGCGTATTCGTTAATTACTACGGCAAATTTTTCTTTGGTTGAACGAAAGCGATCGAGTAACTCGGACAGTGTTAAGGTATCTGGAATCGTGAGAACATTACGAATAGTATTTTCGTTGAGTTGTAAAAGTGACTGATTGTTGAGGATTCGCACCAAAATATCTTTGGCATCCACATAGCCAATCACGTCATCAATATTTTCACTACAGACCAAAAACTTCGAATATGGGAATTCAGCGAGTTTTTGACGAATACTGGCTTCAGATTCTTTGAGGGTAAAGTACACCACGTTTTCACGTGTGGTCATACTTGAAGGGACGTTACGTTCTTCCAGCTCAAATACGTTTTCAATAAAGTGGTGTTCTTGCTTTTGAAGTACACCAGCTTGAGCACCGGCATCCATCACGGCTGAAATGTCGTCAAAGGTAATATTGTCATCACGTGTTGTATTCACTTTGAATAAACGAAACAACAAATTGGCAATGGCATTAATCACCCACGCCATTGGCTTACACACCTTAATAAAGATTTGAATCGGGTCAACAACAGCAACGGCAATTTTTTCAGGTGCGATCATCGCCAAACGTTTTGGCATCAAATCAGCAAATAGAATGAATAAGGATGTGACTAAAGTAAACGACAGGGTGAAACCGATAGTTTCAGTCCACGGGCCCTGATAAAAACGAGTGACTAAGCTAATGAAATAAGGACGAAATGCACCTTCACCCAAAATACCGCCAAGAATTGCCACGGCATTTAAGCCAATTTGTGATGCGGCGAAAAAGTCTGCTGAGTTGGCTTGTAAGTCAAGCACACGTTGTGCACGTGAATCTCCAGATTCAGCCAAAATTTTAAGTTTTACTTTTCGTGCACCCGCAAGGGCAATTTCTGTTAATGAAAGAAAACCCGCACCGACGATCAGGAGAATAATAATGACAATATTTTGGAAAAGGCTCACGAATACACCTGTTTGTGATTCATTCTATTTTTCTGTATTTCTAACACAAAAATGGGCAAGGTAGTAGTCTTAACTACTACCTATATAGTGACAGTATACGTTTGAATTAATAAGGAATTAAAGAATTAATTACTGATACTGTGAAAACTGAGAGTTATTCATTAAGTATTCGCGGTTTTCTTCTTCAATCATTTGACGTGCAACATACAAGATAAGTTGACGTAACCAGCGATGAGCAGGGTGATGATGAAGTAATGGACACCAAGCCATTTTTAATTCAAATTCAGGAATATAGAATGGTGGATCGCGAAGTAACAGGTTTTGACTTTTGGCTTGAAGGCGAGCGATACGGCTTGGCAGAGTCGCAACCAAATCAACATTCGAGGCCAATAAGCCAGGCATTTGATAATGACGAGTAAAAACTGAAATTTTACGTTTTTGGCCAATACGTTCTAGAGCCTGATCAATCCAACCTAGACCCGCTTGTTTTTCAGGATTGACACCAAAACCGACACCCATACCTGTTTTAGATACCCAAATGTGTTGTGCATCTAGATAGCTTTTCAGGTTTAAATTATTTGCAGCAGGGTGCTTGGCATTTAAAAGGCATGAAAAACTGTCACGCCAGACCAAAACTTGGTGGAAACTTTGCGGAATTTCATTAAAGCGGTTAATCGCCAAGTCGACTTTACCTTGTTCCATATCTCGATAAGACACATCACTAGGCGTTAAAAAATCGAGAACCACATTGGGTGCTTCTGAGCGCAAAGCTTTTACTAGGCGCGGCACCAGTGTTGCTTCAGCATAATCTGAAGTCATGATGCGGAAGACACGATTTGAGGTATAAGGGCGGAACTCGGTACGGGGTTCCAAAATCATCGAAAGGTCAGAAAGTGCATCACGGATACGTGGCTGTAATTCAAGCGCACGCTCTGTAGGTGTCATACCTTCTGAAGAACGAATAAGAAGTGGATCATTAAATAAGTTGCGTAGACGACGTAAAATATTACTCATCGCGGGCTGAGTTACACCCAGTTGCTCGGCAGCACGAGTCACATTTTTTTCACGAAGAAGTACATCAAGATAAATTAATAGATTGAGATCGACCCGCTCCAGATTCATAAAATAAATACCGACAATAAAATCATGAAATTTATCTGATTATGCCATAACTACTAAGGCTTGTGTAAAAAATGGATGAAAAAATGACGTGTACTTTTGTACTAAAATTCAGCAGTTTTAAGACAAATTTGCTGAAGTCGTAGCACATACTTCTTAAATACTTATTACCTGTTTAGACCGATATTTTCAAAGTGAATGAAATAAAAATACGGAGCAATTTTGTTTATGTGATGCGATGTTCATAAAACAAAAAAATTAGATGAAATATCTCATTTGCATGATCATTTGAAGACAGAATAACCAAGTATTTAGCTCGGTAAATTTGGGCAAAAATGGCGTAAAAAATGCTGTTTTTTTTAAAAGTGAATGCTCAGTCGACTTAAGTCTAATGAAGAATAATTCATCAAAATGTTTGAAAAACAGACAAAAAAATTAGAAAAATATATTAATAAAAGTATTTAAATACAAATACTTATAAATATTGGTTAATTATTATAATACGACTTTAATCTACATATTTTTTAAATAAATACTGAAAATTAATGCAGAATATTGGATTAATTTTTTTAGTCAATCTACTCTGTGTCTATCGCAACGAAGTGTTCTAAATCTGAACAATCATTCGAGGGTATGATTTTAGCCTTACGTTGCAGAAAAATCCTAATATTATTACAGGAACATATCATGTCTACATACTTAACAGCGATTGATGCAATCCGTGAATTAAAAGCAAAATTCGGAAGCACTTGGCGCGATATTAGCCCAGAAGATGCTGCACGTATGCAAATGCAAAACCGTTTCAAAACTGGTTTAGACATTGCGAAATATACAGCTGCAATTATGCGTCGTGATATGGCTGCTTATGATGCTGATTCTAGCAAATACACTCAATCATTAGGTTGCTGGCACGGTTTTATCGCACAACAAAAAATGATTGCGAACAAAAAATACTTCGGTACAACTGAACGTCGTTATATCTACCTTTCTGGTTGGATGGTTGCAGCTCTTCGTTCAGAATTCGGTCCACTTCCTGACCAATCTATGCACGAAAAAACTTCAGTTCCTGCATTGATCGAAGAAATCTACACTTTCCTTCGCCAAGCTGATGCGAAAGAATTAAACGACTTATTCCGTGCGCTTAAAAAAGCAAACGAAGCAGGTGATACTGCTAAAGCTGCAGAAATCACTGCTCAAATCGACAACTTCCAAACTCACGTTGTGCCAATTATTGCGGACATCGACGCTGGTTTCGGTAACGAAGAAGCGACTTACTTACTAGCTAAGAAAATGATCGAAGCGGGTGCTTGTGCACTACAAATCGAAAACCAAGTATCTGACGCTAAACAATGTGGTCACCAAGCTGGTAAAGTTACAGTTCCACACGAAGACTTCATCGCGAAAATCCACGCTCTTCGCTATGCATTCTTAGAAATGGGTCTTGATGACGGTATCATCGTTGCTCGTACTGACTCTGAAGGCGCTGACTTGACTCAAAAAATCCCAGTGGTTAAAGAGCCAGGCGACATCGCTTCTCAATACATCAGCTACTTAGACACAACTGAAATTGACATTTCAGAAGCTCAAGAAGACGAAATCCTAATCAAACGTAACGGTAAACTTCACCGTCCAAAACGTCTTGCTTCTGGCTTGTACCAGTTCCGTCCAGACACGCAAATCGACCGCGTTGTACTTGACTGTGTATCTAGCCTTCAAAATGGTGCTGACCTTCTTTGGATCGAAACTGCGACTCCAAACGTTGAAGAAATTGCTCACATGGTTAACCGTGTACGTGAAGTTGTTCCAAATGCGAAACTTGTTTATAACAACTCTCCATCATTCAACTGGACTTTAAACTTCCGTCAACAAGCGTACGATCGTTGGGTTGCTGAAGGTAAAGACGTATCTGCATACGACCGCGCTAAATTAATGAGCGCTGAGTACGATAACTCTGAATTAGCTGCTGAAGCTGACGAAAAAGTTCGTACATTCCAAGCAGATGCTTCTCGTGAAGCGGGTGTATTCCATCACTTGATCACACTTCCGACTTACCACACTGCAGCACTTTCTACGCATGAACTTGCTCAAGGTTACTTCGGTTCTGAAGGTATGTTGGCTTATGTTGCTGGCGTACAACGTAAAGAAATCCGTGGCGGTATCGCTTGTGTGAAACACCAAGCAATGGCGGGTTCTGACATCGGTGACGACCACAAAGAAATCTTCGCTGGTGACAACGCGCTTAAAGCGGGTGACGATGCGAAAAACACAATGAACCAATTCGCTGCTCACTAAGCATTGAACTGATTCGAAAAAAAACCCAGCGAAAGCTGGGTTTTTTATGGCTTTAAAATCTTCTTAAATCCATTTCTTGAAGTGTGTCGATATAAAAAAGCAGGGCATAACTCTGCAAATATAATGAGACCCCCTTTATTTAAGGCAAAAGGATAATTAACCAAGTAAAAAAAATAATTGCTAAAGCGACAAATTGAGCTGCACTTCCCATATCTTTGGCAATTTTAGAAAGTGGATGCTTGTCTAAAGATACCCGGTCGACCACGGCTTCAATAGCAGAATTGAATAACTCAACAATTAAGGCAAATAAACACACCACTACCATAAGGACATGTTCAACACGACTCACATCGAGTAAGCAACTGGTGGGAATAAGCACAATATTCATCCAGACAATTTGTCGAAATGCAGCTTCATTTTGATAAGCAGCTTTGAATCCGTCGAGGGAATATTGTGTTGCATTAAAAATTCGTTTAAGTCCAGATTTACCTTTAAACGGGGAAATTTCACTCATAGTACTGTACAGACGTATAGATTTAAAAACTGGCGAAAATATAGCATGCCAAGCTTAAAGTTTTCTTGCATTCAGCTTTTATTTTATTAGGCCTAAAAGTTTAGGATGATTTACATGTGCCTGTATCAAGTTAGTGCTATGTTTATCCAGTATGAGACTTAAAATTTGCCTGAATTTCAGGCACAATACAGACGTTTAAAATTTTTAATTTTGAAGCCTTTGCTTCATTGCATGAAATAATAAAAGTGATATAGGTCAACAATGAAAAACTTTAGTTTTGCTGTGCTTGCAGCAACACTTTTAACCAGCCAGTTTGTCAGTGCAGAGCCGGCATTTATTCAAACGGAAATCAAAACGAATGTGACTCAGCCCGTGGGATTTTATTCTTTCCAAGTGGGTGCGTATAAAGTCATTGCTTTAAAAGATGGGACACTCGAATTAAGTCCTGATTTGTTTAAACAAAACTTAACTCCAGAAGAAGTCAGTGCCTTATTTCAAAAGCTTGCGGTTGATCAGAGCAAAGGCATACAAACCAGTGTCAATGCCTACCTGATTGATGATGGACAAGGCGGCATCAGTCTTGTCGATAGTGGTGCAGCTAGTTGTTTTGGTCCGAACTTAGGTTCTATTGCACAAAACATTGAAGCAGCTGGCTATAAGCTTAATCGTGTACGCAGTGTATTCTTAACCCATTTACATCCAGATCATGCATGTGGCATTGCGAAACAAGGCAAAGCCGTGTTTCCAAATGCAACGGTTTACGTCAATGAACAAGAAAGTCAGTATTGGTTAAGTGAAAACACCGTTGACACTTTAGCTGCCGAAAAACGTGACGGTTATTTAGCAACTGTTGCAAAAATTAAAGCTGCGATTGCGCCTTATCAGACCATGCGGAGTTTTAAGACTTTTAGCGTTGGTTCTGTGATTAATGGATTAGAAGTACTACCGAGTGTTGGGCATACACCAGGGCATTATTCTTTTATCTTAAAGTCGCAAGCTAAAAGTTTTGCTATCCTCGGGGATGTGGTTCATTCGTATCATTTACAGTTTGAACAACCCAAGTTATCTGTTGATTTTGATGTCGATCCGGTCAAAGCCAGTGAAACTCGTTTAGCAATTTTTAAACGTTTTGCTCAAGAGCAAACCTTCGTTGCATTTGCACATTTACCATTTCCGGGTATTGGTAAAATTAGTGAAATGAATGATGGTCAGTTCCGTTGGAACCCGCTAAATTTAGCTCCGACAGCTCCGACAGCTCCGACAGCTCCGACAGCTCCGACAGCTCCGACAGCTCCAGCACCTCAGCCAGTGGCAACGCAGTCAGCCGCAGAATATTTGGCAAACCCGCTTTAAGGTTTCCATTGAACAATAAAAAAGACGCCTCGGCGTCTTTTTTCATTTTAGAAAAATTAGGGTTTTTGCAGTTGCGTTAAGGTTTTGCGCGCCAGTCCCGGATCATCTGCAAATACACCATCTACACCAGCTTTATAGAAGTTTTCAAATTCTTTAGCCGCACCGGTATCACAACGTTCGGTTGCCACTGAGCTACATTTTAAATAGTCAGGTAAAAAACCATTTTCAGGTCTGAGCGTATAAGGATGAACTTTCAAACCAGCAGCATGGGCATCTTTGACAAAATTGGTTTGTTTAAATTCAGTGTTTGAAAAAATATAGGTTTTACTTGGACCTACACCATCTGCATATTTTGCCACTGATTTTAGGCCTTCTGCAGTGGCTAAACTTGCATAATTTTGAGGTGAGCTTTGTTGCTGTAAGTCACCCGGTATGGCAGTTGGGCTATCTAATAATTGAATAATTTTGCCATGTTTGAGGGTTTTCTTTTGCGTGAGTTGATCACGTAAGTATTTAAGATTGGTGGTTTCAAAGGACTGTAAATATACAGGCGCGATATCACGTGTATAACTGTATTTAGCAAGCGTGGAGAGTAAACGATCTTCCATGGCTAGATTTTGCTGTTGGAAAAATGTTGGGTGCTTGGTTTCAATATATAAACCAACAATTTTCCCAGTTTTTTTATAGTGAGCATCGGCAAGTTCAATGATTTGTTCGAGCGTTGGGATGCTGTATTGATCATTATATTGAGTGTTATTAGGGCGATATTGAGCAATACGCTCACGTGCTTTTACATTTTGAGTCAGTTCATTCAAATTAAAGTCTTCCGTAAACCATCCTGTATGGTCGATACCATCGATTTTTTTGGTGGTTTTTCGATCCGCAAATTGTGACAGCGTACTAATATTGGTAGTCCCTGAAATTTCACTTTCATGGCGCGCAACCAGATAGCCATCCTTGGTTGGCACTAAATCGGGTTCGATAAAATCCGCACCATCATCAATCGCTTTTTGATATGCGGCAAGAGTATGCTCAGGTCGCAAAGCACTGGCACCACGATGCCCAACAATGACAAAACCTGTATCAGGCAAAATAGGGGGCTTGGTGACATGGGTTTTATCGTCATCCGAATTACATGCAGATAAACCAAAAACGCTAAAAAGGAGCAGTGAAGACACGCCCCATGAGGATTTCACTTTGCTAGTTATGGCTAGATTTAACTGTTTTGTTAATTGTTTTTGCATGGCTGCCTCTGCATCTTTTTATATAAATGAATGATGTTGCAGGCATACATTGCAGGGCAGTGGCTAAGGCTTCATGACAGAGGCGGTTTTGTCACATAAATTTACTAAAATAGCTGAAGTGGAGGCTCTCCATATTTTCTACATATTTCGCTTCAAGCAAGGTTTTTATGTAGTCTAGGCTTGTAATCAAGCTCATTGTGATTGATTATCAATAAGATTTTTTGAAAAAATTCAATCTATATTTTTTATTTCTTCAATTGAAAAGTGACATGGACTGATGCTGTCTAAGTTTTTTATTTATCGACCGATTTTTGCAGGTGTCTTGGCGATCATCGTCATGGCGCTCGGGCTATTTGCTGTGCTCAATTTACCGGTAGAGCGCTATCCAGATATTGCACCACCACGAATTACGGTCAGTGCAAGTTATAGCGGTGCGTCAGCAGAAACAGTCGAGGAAAGTGTCACACAAGTTCTTGAGCAACAAATTAAAGGAATTGATCATCTTTTATATTTTAGTTCAAGCAGCGACTCTTCAGGTCGAAGCCGGATCAGCATCAGTTTTGAAAATGGCACTGACCCAGATACCGCTCAAGTACAAGTACAAAATGCCATAAATGGAGTAATCAATCGGCTGCCTGAAGATGTGCAGCGCCAAGGGGTAAATGTCTATAAATCTTTGGGTGATACCCATATGGTTATCGGCCTCTATGATGAGACTGGCAAGAGTTCGAATATCGAACTTGGTGACTATATGATGACTCATCTAGAACAGGACATTGCTCGAATTGAGGGTATTGGTGAAGTCGATGTTTTTGGTTCGCAATTTGCCATGCGCATTTGGCTCAACCCACTGAAGTTAAAGCAATATAGCCTTATGCCCAGTGATATCCGTGCGGCTGTTGAATCACAAAATACGCAGGTTGCAGCCGGAGCCGTAGGTGAATTGCCCAGTGTTTCGGATCAATATTTCAATGCAAAAGTCACTTCAGGTTCACGTTTAAAGTCAGTTGAAGAATTTGAAAATATTATTGTCAAATCTGCACGAGACGGCAGTTTTGTCTATTTAAAAGACGTTGCACGTGTTGAATTGGGTGCGGAAAATTATTCAGGGGTCAATACCATTAACGGGTATCCATCTTCAGGGATGGGGATCTCATTGGCTTCTGGGGCGAATGCACTTGAAACCTCAGCCTTAATTAAGCAAGAAATTGAACAGTTAGCGAAGCAATTACCAGCCGGTTATAAAATTGTTTATCCACGGGATAACACGCCATTTGTACAAGAATCGATTAAAGAAGTGGTGAAAACATTATTCGAAGCCGTTTTATTGGTGGTTTTGGTGATGTTTATCTTCTTACAAAATTGGCGAGCAACGCTGATTCCTGCGATTACGGTGCCTGTGGTGATTCTTGGGACTTTAGCGATTTTATATACTTTGGGCATGACCATTAATACGCTCACATTGTTTGCATTGGTACTGGCCATCGGTCTGTTGGTCGATGATGCGATTGTTGTGGTGGAAAACGTTGAACGTTTAATGCATGAACAACAGTTAACAGCAAAACAAGCGGCCATCGAGTCGATGCATGAAATTAGCGGGGCATTAATCGGAATTACTTTGGTATTAACCGCTGTATTTATTCCCATGGCGTTCTTTGGTGGCTCAACGGGCGTGATCTATAGACAATTTTCCATCACACTTGTGGCTGCAATGGGCTTGTCACTGATGGTTGCGCTGATTTTAACCCCTGCATTATGTGCCTTAATTTTAAAACCCAATCCGAAACCGCAGCGCTGGGCGATTTGGTTTAACGCCAAATTAGAGACTTTAAAAACCAAATATCTAGCACTTGCACAAGCCACGGTTCGTTATCGCTTATGGACGGTGGTTTTGTTTGCGGGGCTCATTACGGTATTTGCTTTGTTTTATCGTGCTTTGCCGACCAGTTTTATTCCTAGTGAAGACCAAGGTATTTTGAGTGTGCAACTTAAATTACAAGAAGGTGCACCGATGTCGAAAAGTCGTGAGGTCGGTGAACAAATTCGGCAGTACTTTTTAACTGAAGAAAAGCAAAATGTTGATTTGGTGATGATTCGTTATGGACGAAATTTTTCTGGTACGGGTCAAAACTTAGGGCAAGGTTTTATTGCACTGAAGCATTGGGATGAACGTTCAGGACAACACAATTCAGCGCAAGCGATTCGTGAACGTGCTATGAAACATTTTAAAAAATTTAACAATGCACAAATCAATGTCAGCATGCCGTCCTCTGTCAGTGGCCTTGGGCAAACCGATGGTCTGGAATTTTGGCTGCGAGATATGAATGGTGAAGGCCGTGCTTATCTCGATGCGCAATTTAAAAGCTTGCAAGAAAAATCTTCACAATTCAGCAGTTTCGAAAATTTAGACAAACGCTCTAACCCAGACAAAGCTGAACTAAAAGTGGATATTGATCAAAAACAAGCAATGGCCTTGGGGTTAACTCAAAATGCGATTAATAGCACCATGAGTAGCGCATGGGGCGGTAGCTATATCAACGATTTTATCGACCGTGGGCGCATTAAACGCGTCATGATGCAGGCAGATGCCGAATTCCGTTCTAAACCAGAAGATTTAGCTTATTGGCATGTACGTAATGACCAAAATGAAATGATTCCATTTAGTAATTTTTCAACCATTGGTTGGAGTGGTGGTCCAGAAGTTGTTAATCGTTTCATGGGCTATACCGCATTACAAATGGAAGCGGATACAGCCAAAAATGTCTCAAGTGGACAAGCCATGCAGGATGTTAAAGCTTTAGTTGACCAAGTGCCGGGTGTGGACGTGGCATGGAGTGGGTTATCCTTTGAAGAGCAAAAATCAAGTCATCAAGCGATTTGGCTATATTTGGTCTCGATAGGATTTATTTTCCTTTGTCTTGCCGCCCTATATGAAAGTTGGAGTATTCCAACTGCAGTCATGAGTGCGATTCCACTTGGGATAGGTGGTAATATTTTGTTTAGCTACATGGTCGGTTTTCCAAATGACATCTATTTCCAAATTGCTCTACTGACAACAATTGGTTTGTCCTGTAAAAACGCGATCTTGATTGTAGAGTTTGCAGCGATGGCACAAGAAAAAGGCAAACATGTAATCGAAGCTGCAATGGAAGGCGCAGCACTTCGTTTACGTCCTATTTTGATGACCTCTTTGGCTTTTGGTGCGGGAGTGGTTCCTTTAGTTCTTGCTTTTGGTGCAGGTGCAGCCAGTCGCCAAGAGATTGGGGTGAGCGTACTCGGTGGGGTAATATTCGGTACGGTTTTGGTGCTGATCTTTATTCCGTTTATGTATGTATTGATAAGGACTCTATTTAAGCCCAAGTCTGTTAAAAGAAACATAAGTGATTAAATTGTTTAGGTTTCGTTGTAAAGGTTGAGAAATGTAACAGTTTTTCGTAGTATTGCTGCGCGTATAAGCGGTTTGATGAGGATTAAATCCCTAAATGGACAGGCACAGTTGTCAGATACACCAAATTTCAAACATATATATTTACCAACATTATTATGTGGGTTCATTCGGCAAATAAAATAAGAGCCGTTGCGGCCCTATTACATAGGTTGGGTAATAGGGGGCGAGCATGAGCTACAACAACTTTTTATATCTTTTAAATGATGCATTAAGCAATCAAGATATTGCATTGGCATTAGACTCTGTTAAAACGTTTAAAGCCGCAGATTTGGCTGATATTTTGGCACAATTACCTTTAGAGAATAGTCAAAAGCTGCTACTGCATCTTCCTGCACGCGCCTATGTATTTTCATATCTCAAACCCGAAGAACAAGTAAAATTTGCACGCGGTTTAACGCGAACAGACTTGGCTGAAATTATGGGCGAAATGCCTTCGGACAAGCGTGTCGATTTATTTAAATGTTTAGATCACGAGCAGCAAAATACTTTATTGCCTGCATTGGCACAGGCCGAGCGTGAAGATATTCGGCAGCTCTCTTCTTATGTAGAAGGTACGGCAGGGGCCATCATGAGCTCCGAATATGCCACCCTAAAACCGAATATGTCGGTAAAAGATGCCATTAAAATGTTGCGTTATGAGGCGCCCGATTCGGAAACCATTTATTTGGCCTATGTACTTGATGAAGCAAGAAAGCTGCTGGGTGTTTTATCGCTCAAACAATTAATACTTGCCGAAGAACAAAGCAATATTAGTGATTTAATGGCGACCGATATTATTTTTGCATATTTTGACAGCGATCAGAATGAAGTAGCCAAAACCATTGCTCGTTATGACTTACTGGCATTACCCATTATAGATCATGCCGGTGTGATGGTGGGTATTGTGACATATGATGATGCAATGGATGTGGCCAGTGAAGAGGCAACAGAAGATTTTTTAAAATCTGGTGCTGTCGATGCATCATCTAAATTGAGTCTTAAATCTGCCCCGATATTGCAACTCTATCAAAAACGGGTGTATTGGCTGGTATTTCTTGTTTTTGGCAGTTTGTTATCCGGGATTGGCATTGCACATTTTGAAGACATTATTGCCGCAAATATTGTATTGGTTTTCTTTTTGCCCTTATTGGTCGGCAGTGGTGGAAATGCCGGCTCTCAATCTGCAACGCTGATGGTGCGTGCATTGGCAACGGGCGATGTACATTTTAGGGACTGGTTTTACTTGCTGGGACGTGAAAGTTTGGTTGCCCTGTGTCTGGGCGGAACCATGGCCATTGCTGTATCTATTTTAGGCTACTACCGTGGTGATGCAACCGTGGCCTTGGTCTTGGCACTGAGTATGATGGGTATCGTATTGCTCGGTTGTTTAATTGGCATGAGTTTGCCTTTCATACTCAATAAGTTAAAGTTCGATCCTGCAAGTGCTTCTGCACCCTTGGTAACCTCGATTTGTGATGCGACAGGCGTGGTGGTGTATTTGATGATTGCTTCACAATTGCTCAATTTATAGAGATTAGCATTTTGCTACAGATTGAAGACTTCTAATATGTTTTAATCTCAGTGATTTACACGGTTTTTATTGGATAAAACATGACTGAACCATTAAAACAAAAAATGTCAAAGCAAGAAGTCATTCGTCTTGAACGCGATCTCGCAAAGTTTGCCAATATGATGGACTCCGTGGTTCGGATTCCATTTACTCGACAAGGGGTAGGTGCGGACGCAGCGTTGAGTACCATTCCCGTAGCTGGTGATATCGCAGGATTTGTCTTGACCTGTTATGCCGTCTATAAAGCCAAACAGATTGGCGTACCACAAGCCAAATTAAATGGTGTGATGAAACTCGCAGTTATAGATGCTGTCGTGGGGTTTATTCCTGTTGCAGGGACGATCTTTGATGTGTTTATTCGACCGAGCCGTAAAGCTTTAGATGTTGTACATACGCACATTCGTGAAGAATATCAAATCAGTACAGATCAACATGTGGTACATCCGTTTTTACATGAAAAATTAGAACAGAAACAACAGCAATCTGCTTTTTGGCGCAACCCTGTGGTTGCATGGATATGGATCCATATCCCAGATATACTCGGAATGATTTTCTTATTAGTCTTTATCTTTGCAATTTATATGGGTGGTTCATTGCTTTGGCAATGGTTAAAGGCCAATGGAGTATTGTAGATAGAAATGCCTTGTTGCTTGAACGCGATCACTGAGAGGCTATTCAATTGAAAGATCGTTCAACTGAAAGATTATTGATAAGACAGTAAATGTTCGGAAAAAATTAGACTTAAAAAAGCTCCATAGGGAGGCTTTTTTACCACATACATTAGATGCTCGATTATGGGCAATCTAATTGTTGTAATGCCGCAACACGTTGTTCAATCGTTGGGTGTGTTTGGAACAAAGCAGCTAAACTGAAACCTTGTTCTTGACCCGCAGAAATTGCAAAGGCTTTCATTTCTTTTGGCATTTGATCTGGCATTTCAGATTCTGCTTGTAAACGTAACAGGGCAGAAATCATCGCTTGTTTACCTGCTAAACGCGCACCAGCTTCATCGGCACGGTATTCACGGTAGCGAGAGAACCACATCACAATGGCAGACGCTGCGATACCAAAAACAATATCTAATACAATCGTAATGACAAAATATGCGATACCCGGTGCTTCACCTTCTTCACGACCAAAAACATTACGGTCAATGAAATCACCTGCTACACGCGCAAAGAACATCACAAAGGCGTTGACTACACCTTGCACCAATGCAAGGGTTACCATATCACCATTGGCTACGTGACCAATTTCGTGAGCGAGTACGGCACGGAGCTCGTCTTTGTTCATACGCTCAAGTAGACCGGTAGAAACCGCCACTAAAGCATCATTTTTGTTCCAGCCTGTTGCAAAGGCATTTGACTGGTACGATGGGAAAATACCCACTTCTGGCATTTTGATACCAGAACGTTGTGCCAGTTGCGCAACTTCGTTAAGTAACCATGCTTCAGCTTGGTTACGTGGTGCATTAGGGTCAATCAGCTCTGTACCCGTGGTTTTCTTCGCCATCCATTTTGACATGAATAGTGAGATCATTGAACCCACCATACCGAACACAAAACAGATTACGAGCAAGTTGCCTAAGTTTAAGCCGCCTGCACCGTGGTAACTACCGACACCGAAGAGTGACAAGATTATGCCAGCTACAACCAGTACCGCGAGGTTGGTTAGCAAGAACAAACCAATCCGCATCATTGGGTAAATCCTCTTATTATAGAAAAATGATCTGATTTACAAATAAAAATCATTAAACTCAATATGAGGTGAAAGTCTTAAAATTTCAAGGAAAAATTAGTAAAACAGATGCAATTTTACAAAATCAGTGAATTTATTCATTGAAATAAATACGCGCTGAAGCAGACGCATTTGCTGTGGCAAATGAACCTGAAGGTGCGTCGGTAAAACTAGCATTGTCTGTTTGAATAATTTGACGTGCTGATGATTTAGCAACCGTAGGGGCAGCAGCATGATAATTATCCGAACTGGCAATAATCCGACCACTATTTGAAGCGATATTGGAATTACTCGAACCTGATACACTTAAACTACCAGCATATAGGTTATTGTAGCGGCTAGTGACACGGCGGACATAATCTTGTGTTTCGCGAAAAGGTGGGATACCACCATATTTTGCGACATTGCCTTCACCTGCGTTATAACCTGCTAAAGCAAGAGACGTATTGCCATTAAAACGTTTCAGTAGCCAAGATAAATATCGAGCACCAGCCATAATGTTCTGATGAGGATCATAAGCATTTGTTACATTGAAGCGACGTGCTGTGGCAGGCATGAGCTGCATTAAACCTTGAGCCCCAACAGGTGAACGAGCATTAGTGTTAAAGCCTGATTCGGTATGCATCACCGCTTTGATTAGACCTTCGGAAACACCATGTTGGGCCGCTGCTTGTTTAATAATATTGTCAAAGGCATTTTTATTCCGACTATAACTGGGTAAGACAGACGCTTCATTTGAGCCCCAGTTACTATAACTATGGATATTACTGTCCGGATAGTAGGTTTTTTTTTCAACTTTTAGATTGCTATAGCGGCCTTGTTTATTGGTCAGTAACGTTGTGCCATTACTTTCACGCAATTGATAAATCGTTTGGCCGGCAAAAATGTTTGGTGCAGCTAAACTGATAGCCACACTTCCACCTAATAACAGCCCCAAAGTCCAAGTAATGTTTTTCATTTTATTGTGAAGAAAAATTCTGTCCCCAAACAGTTAAAGAGAGTTTATCAAAAAAAAATTAGATGAAAAGGCTTCATAGACTGATTTCTTCTTTACTTTGTAAAAATCAAGTCATTTTGATGATTCAATAATCAAAAAAAATATTTATTTTTTTTTATTGATCTTAACTTGACACACTTAAGTCATTGATAATTAAATTTATTTAAATTGATCAAAAAATGATCAATTTAAATAAAAGCCTTAAAATAAGGGCGGCTCACCTTGTCAAGTCATTTAGAATCCACAAAGTTATCCACAGCTTTTGTGGACAACTGTGGAAAAGTCCAAAAGATAAGCATTTGGGCTAAAAAATGAACTGTACCGTATAGAATATTGCACTGAAGATTACGTGATCATGACAGTATTTCTACTTTTTTCGGAAATTACATTCTTTTGATGCGAGAAGTCTGCGAATCGGATAAAATTGCGCGGTATTTTTTTTTAGGTTTAACTCGTCTATGTTCTCGCCAGTTGAGTCCGAACAAGGATTTAATTTCAAACCAGAACTACCAACTAGCTCTGCGTATTATCGTCTATTGAAAAAGCTACGCCGTCAGGTCGGTCATGCCATTCGTGATTTTAAAATGATCGAAGAGGGTGACAAAGTGATGGTCTGTATTTCAGGCGGTAAAGACAGTTATACCTTGCTCGACATTTTGTTGCAGTTTAAGCGTATTGCGCCGATTAATTTTGATGTGGTTGCGGTTAACCTTGACCAAAAACAGCCGGGTTTCCCTGAAGACGTATTGCCACGTTATTTAGAAGAAAACAAAATTCCGTATTACATCTTAGAAAAAGATACTTACAGCATTACCAAACGTTTAACACCAGAAGGTAAAACGTATTGTGCAGTATGCTCACGTCTACGTCGTGGTTCGTTATACGGCTTTGCTCAAGAAATTGGGGCGACGAAAGTGGCTTTAGGTCATCATCGTGATGATATTTTGGCGACGTTCTTCTTGAACTTGTTCCATGGCGGCAGCTTAAAAGCCATGCCACCGAAATTATTGTCTTCTGACAAAAAGAACATTTTGATTCGTCCACTGGCTTATGTGGAAGAAAAAGACATCATCAAATATGCAGAAATGCGTAAGTTCCCAATTATCCCGTGTAATTTGTGTGGTTCTCAGGAAAACTTACAACGTGCGATGCTAAATGACATGCTGCGTACTTGGGATAAAGAATTTCCAAAACGTTTACACAGTATTTTTGGTGCGTTGCAAAATGTATCACCTTCACAACTGGCTGACCGTGAGTTATTCGACTTTGAAGCCCTAGATGAACAACGCGAATTTGACTTTAAAAATAGCGAAAGTTGTTCAACTGAAGAAGGTGAGTCAGAAAGCAAACGCATTAATATGGTGAACTTAGGGTTTATGGCAGATTAAGCCGAAAACCTTATCACGCAAAAGGCATTCTACGGAATGCCTTTTTTATGCTTATGATTTTTCACATTTTGTTGTTAACCAGTTAAATATTGAACGGCGCGTACAAAAAACTTTAGCCTTTTCACAAATGATCATGCTATAACAAACCTCAAGCAAAATATGCTTGCACTGATGTTGTCCGGAACGGCAACACACACGAACAAAATAAATTGAGGAAAGATCATGCCTGCTTTTTTAACTGATGATTGGTTTTCAACTGTAGAAACTCTGACAGCTCAAGCTGGTGATTTAAACTTACCACCTGCATTGGCTAATCTTGCAATTAACCTTGTGGTTGCTGACGCTGCAGGCAATACTGAATTGTCATTAGACGGTGGTGCAATTAAAAAAGGTTTATCTTCAAACGCGAAAACAACTTTGAACATGGATGCTGAAACTTTACGTAAAGTATTCCTTGAGTTTGATATGGCTGCAGCGATGCAAGCGTTTATGACGGGCAAAATAAAAGTACAAGGTGATATGTCACAATTGATGGCATTGCAAACAGCAAAACCAAGTACTGAGCAAAAAGATTTATTCAAAAAAGTACTTGAGCAAACTGCTTAAGTTTAAAACGAAAAAAGCTTACCCGAAGGTAAGCTTTTTTTGTGCGCTCACATGTAAATGTTAGGTGGACGCATATTAGATATTCACAAGTTGAGGTGTGGTTTTAATATGTTCCAAATACGCACGAATACGCGTGACATATTGCACAGCTTGACGATAACGACCATTGCTGGCCTTGTTACGGTCTAGATAAGCATATAAATTCACCCACTTATTTGGGTTTTTACCCTGAGATTGGATGCGCTTTTGAATCTGACTTACAGCACCAGGACCCATGTTATAAGCCACTAAGGCATACCAATTACGATCTGGGTATGGAATGTTACTATAACGGTTTAGCATTTGGTCATAGTACTTTGCACCACCTTGAATGCTTTGAGTCGCATCTGTACGGTTGCTCACACCCATGGCTTTTGCTGTACTGTTGGTCAGCATCATAATGCCACGAACACCCGTTGGGGATACCGAGTCAGGTTTGAGGTAAGACTCTTGATAACCAATCGCTGCCAATAAATGCCAGTCTAGATCGTATTGCTTGGCTGTGTTTTTAAAACTTGCCTTATAGATCGGCATACGTTTACTTAAATCACGTTGAATCACATTCCAAGAATCTTGTTTGACCACATTACGGTTGTAGAATGATGCCAACTGTCCAATTGCGCCATTTTGTTTGGCACGGCAAATAAAACCACTCGCGGTTTGGCTTAGTGGATCATCTGCATTTTTAAATACCCAGTTTAAGTTGCTGTTTAAACCATTCTTTTTTAAAGAAACGGTATCACCACAACTGGCTGAAAATGACGTCAAATGCTTGGCTTCAATAGTACTCATTTCGGCAGTGGTCATAGCAAAATTGGCTTGACCTTTGGCAACCATTTTTAAAGCAGTGGCATTGTCATTCACTGTTTTAAAATCTAATTGGACATTTAAACTTTCTGCATAGTTACGTGCAAGGTCGTAACCAAAACCATGTCGATGTTTACCATCCTGAAAAACAATGGCAGGATTGGCAACTGCAACAACAGTGAGTTTATTACTGTTGACGACAGCATCATATTGATGTGCTGTTTTGCTGGCATTAATACTGTGAAAAGGAATTAAGATAGTACTAAGTGCAAGCGCTTTAAATGGGAGAGAGTTAAAAGAGTTAAGGCAAAGCCTCGACCCAGAAGTTGAACTACTGTGCATGTTGTCTCCGCTACAAGTAATTTATGCCCTAAAAAGCAAAGGCAAACAGGCCTCAGACTTTTTCAAGTTTGATAAATTCAATAAGGGTTGGGCAGTCATGACGTCATTCAAAAATGACTAGGGGGTTTCGGGAAATATGTAGAAAATCTACACTGGATAAAAATTAAACAAGCCTAAAAGATGTGCGCATAATAATGAGCAAAAAAATACTTGTCAAATTTTGTACGAAAAAATATTAAAATATGTGACATAAACAATTGATTTTGTTTGGGAATAAATTTTATATACTTTGCCTGTGTAGAAATGGAGGATAAAATAGGCATGTTTTGTAAAAATCAGCACTTGCTCAAGGCCTAAAAATCATCATGAAATCTAACTTAATTACCCGTGGTGGACACGATTTATTGGTCGCTGAACTTCAACATTTATGGCATGAAGAGCGACCTGAAATTACCAAAAAAGTGAACTGGGCGGCTAGTCTTGGTGATCGTTCGGAAAACGCGGATTATCAATATAATAAGCAATTGTTACGCAAAATTGATCGACGTGTACGCTACTTGGGAAAACGTTTGGAAGAGCTTCGTATTATCGATTACTCACCCGAACAAAAAGGGAAAGTCTATTTTGGGGCATGGGTTGATATTGAAAATGATGACGGTGAACAAAAAACGCTAAGGATTGTGGGGGTAGATGAAATTTATGATCATCATCCGCAACATATCTCAATTGATTCACCTATGGCTCGGGCACTCTTATCCAAGCAAGTGGATGATGAAGTCGAAGTCCTAACCCCGCTGGGGAAAAAATGTTGGTATATCAATTCAATTCGTTATGAAATGGGCGAAAGCACTGAAAAACAATAAACTGCTTTTATTTTGTTCAATTGGACGTGTTTTTTACAAAATAATTTGCCATTGCTGAATTTTATTTATATGATGGCGGCCATGGAAGCGTGGCAGAGCGGTTTAATGCACCGGTCTTGAAAACCGACGAGGGCGCGAGTCCTCCGTGAGTTCGAATCTCACCGCTTCCGCCATATTCAAAAACCCTGATGTTTTTAGCATCAGGGTTTTTTTATGTGCGTAAATTGAGGTAATGCAATTAGCCTTGACCTCAATTCAATAAATTTTGATTGAGCTTCTATTTTTCAGCTCGAAGCCAAAATTTTACAATCGCCTAAATTTTGTATGAACGATTTGCCAAGTGTTCAAAATAAGGCAAAATAATTTGCCAATCTGAATTTTTATTTATATGATAGCGGCCATGGAAGCGTGGCAGAGCGGTTTAATGCACCGGTCTTGAAAACCGACGAGGGCGCGAGTCCTCCGTGAGTTCGAATCTCACCGCTTCCGCCATATTCAAAAACCCCCAATGTTTTACATTGGGGTTTTTTTATTGCCTAAATTTTTGAATAGTTTTTTTCTACAGGCGAAGTTGATATACAGCATGGATATGACGTGCTATTAATTATTCACAATAAACAGAAAACATAATTAATCGATTTAGAAAAGGAATTCATCCATGCAAAAACCAGAGCTTATTCATGAACTGGAATGGCAAGCGCGTTGTCAATTGGCGGCACTGTATCGCTTAGTGGCTTATTATAAAATGACCGACTTAATTGATACTCATATCAGCCTGCGTTTAAGTCATGAACCGGAGCATTTTTTGATTAATCGTTATGGTGTGACCTTTGACAAAATGACAGCTTCTGATTTGGTCAAAATTGATCATGAAGGTAAAATTGTGGAAACCTATGATGCAGGGAAGATGGTGAATGTCGCAGGATTTGTGATTCATTCGGCCTTACATCATGCGCGTGCAAATATTAATTGCGTTATTCATACGCATACTGCAGATGGCGTGGCAGTTTCTGCCCAGGAACATGGATTATTGCCAATCTCACAACATGCGTTAAAGTTCTATCAGAACATTGCTTATCATGAATATGAGGGTATTGCCTTTTCAACTGAAGAGCGTGAAAGACTGGTACAAGATATGGGGCATTATCGCTGCATGATTTTACGCAATCACGGCTTGCTTGCGACTGGAGAGAGTGTAGCACGGGTATTTCATGAAATTTACTTTTTAGAACGGGCTTGTCAAATTCAAGTAAAAGCGTTGTCGAGTGCTACATTGCATTATCCGAGTCCTAAGGTTTGTGAACATACGTTGCAGCAGTTTGAAAATCCGATGGCCGAGCCAATTATTCAAGCGGCTTGGCAGGCGGCTTTGTCTTTAATTAAAGATCAGCAGTCAGATTATTGTCGCTAATATAATTTTCTATCATCTAGCTTATAAATAAATGGCGCTGTGGCTTATGTGCAGAAGAATAGTCATGGCATGAGCAACGCGTTATCATATTCATAGTGGAACTATGAGATGAACTATGAAAATCGTTGCAGATGAAAATCTGGCATTTACTGAGTATTTTTTTGCCGAATTTGGTGAAATAAAGCAAGCGGCAGGTCGAACATTGACCCATGCAGATGTCAAAGATGCCGATGCATTATTGGTGCGATCGGTGACTCAGGTAAATGCAGACTTTATTCAACAGACCGCACTCAAATTTGTCGGTAGTGCTACGATTGGAACAGATCATTTAGATATTAATGCTCTAGAAAAGCAGGGCATTGCTTGGTCAAATGCCACAGGTTGTAATGCACAAGCGGTTGCTGAATATGTGATTACTGCATTGCTCTACATTAAACCTCAACTGTTGAATGCAAATGAACAATTTACCTTGGGTATCGTTGGTTTAGGTAATGTCGGTTCACGTTTGGCTGTCATGGCAGAATTATTAGGTTGGAATGTCATTGGCTATGATCCATTTGTGCAATCTGATCAGGTGAAACAAGTTGAATTTGCAGAACTGTTAAAAAATGCAGATGCGATTAGTACCCATGTGCCACTAACTAAAGTGGGGGAATATCCAACCTATCATTTAATTAATGCTGCTGCACTTGCCGCTATGAAGCCTTCAGCGATTTTGATTAATTCCGCGCGTGGGCCAGTGGTCGAAGAAGCTGCCTTAATTGCCGATATTCAACAAACTCAGCGTAAAGTGGTCTTAGATGTTTTTGAACATGAGCCAGAGATTTCAGCAGCGTTGTTGGATTTAATTTACGTGGTGACACCCCATATTGCCGGCTATAGCTTGGAAGGTAAAGCACGTGGCACACAGATGATCTATGAAGCATTCTGTCAAACTTTCAATCAAGCTATAAATAAAGCCTTTGAAAGTCAGTTGCCCGTCTGTGAGCAGTATTTTACTGGTGCTGACTTTAAGATGGTATTACAGCGATACTTAAAAGATATTTATGACATCGCTCGTGATGATGCCAACTTACGTGCTTGCCTAAAAGACGGTAAAGTGGATCAAAAAGCTTTTGATTATTTACGTAAAACCTATCCTTTACGCCGTGAATGGGCTGCACATGGAGGCCCAGCAGCATGAGTCAAATGAACTTTCAACCGAGTTGTGAACTCACTGCACTTCGTGCACGTGCCACGATGTATGCTCAAATTCGCCAGTTTTTTGCTGCACGTGATGTACTTGAAGTGGAAACACCTGTGCTTTCACAAGCGGGTGTCACCGATGTGCATTTAGCATCGGTACAAGCTCAGCGTCATGTGAATGGTCAAAAGCAAACGCATTATTTGCAAACTTCACCTGAATTTGCCATGAAGCGTCTGTTGGCAAGTGGCAGTGGGCCTATCTACCAAATTTGTAAAGTTTTCCGTGATGATGAACATGGACGTAAACACAACAGTGAATTCACCATGTTGGAATGGTACCGTCCGGGTTTTAGCTTAAAAGACTTGATGTTTGAAGTGACGGATTTATTGAATGAAACCTTGAAACAACGCTTTGGTGAAATTCGTCCGACTATTTTGAGCTATAAGCATGCCTTTATGGATCGTTTGGATTTGAACCCGTTACAAGCTTCTTTACAAGATCTAAAAGATTGCTGTCGTCGTGTGGGGCTAAGCTTAGATTTGGGTGAAGACCGTTTAGGCTATATGGATTTATTGTTCTCACATTATGTTGAGCCGAGTCTCGGTTTTGATACGCCAGTGTTCCTGACAGATTTTCCACCGGAAATGGCTTCTTTGGCGAAAACCCGTGTGGACGAAGATGGTGAATTGGTTGCAGCACGATTTGAGCTCTATATCGAAGGTTTGGAGTTAGCGAATGCTTATGACGAACTGATTGACGCAGACGTTTTACGAAGTCGTTTTGAGGCAGATAATGCAGAGCGCGCAAAACTTGGGTTGCATGTGATGCCGATTGATGAATATTTGCTTGCTGCATTACCGCATATGAGTGAGTGTGCAGGTATAGCCTTAGGCATTGATCGATTGCTAATGGTGGCTATGAATCAGCTAAAGCTTGAAAAAGTCATTAGTTTTCCAGCAGCTGTGTCATAAGTGAACTGAATAGCTGCTGTCTATAAATGCTTATACATTTTAGACAGCAGCATAGCTTTCAAATTTAAAAAGGCCTATCAACGTATAGATTGTGATTTAGCGATAATATGTCTAAATATGTATAAAAGATGCAATTTAATTACAGCAGAGTAGCTCAAATTTTATATAAATTATCAATGTCACAATAATAAAAAGAGTAATAAAGGCTATTTCAAGACCTTTATTTCTTTGAATTTTTTTATGATAGAAAACAATGCTGAGTGGGGAAAGAAAAAAGGAGACAATTATCGCCCACAGCCAGTTTAAATTTGGGCTTCTATCAATACTCCCGTCATTCTGTGTAGTCCAGTCTTGATGTGGATGAATAAAATCCACAGCAGCGCTCGCCAATAGAAAAATATTAATATAAAACATAACTCCCAAAACTATATAAAAAGGAATAGAGCTTATAAATGAACGCTTAATTATTAAGGAGCCTAAGGCTAACATTCCAAAAAATATCATGATGAGCTGTGGCAAACTTTTTAAAAGGGTTTGGGTAAAGCCCATCCCTACTAGGAGTCCGCAAAAGACAATAGCAATCAATATATTGGAAAGTTGTTTCTTCATTATTTTTATTCTTTTTACCAGTCTTAAATTGGGTTGAGTATCAGTATTTAATTTTCAGAGATGACACTAGAATATTTCAATTTTTCATTTATTTCAAAATACTTCGGCAGGCTTAACAGCAATGATGAAAGTCAATCCTCTCATTTCTGAGAGGATTTATTTTAAGCTGTAGGCGTGTTATGGCCGAGTTCATGCTTGAATTGTCCGATAGCTTCAATTCGTTTCTGAATCAACATTTCACCAATATCAGGGCCTTTCACATCTGAAGGTAAGTCAGCAGCCTTAATATTACGAACCACCTGCATGGCATCTAAAACGTATTTAGCTTGCGGATAGGCACGATCCTCTAAACCTAAGCGACCACGTGAATCACATTCACAGGCTTGTACAAAGGCCTCTACGCGTTCAGGACGGCGTAGCACATCCATACGTTGTAACAGACGCCACAATGTCCCCGGTTTTAAGCTCAAGGCTTGATGGCATTTTAAATGCTCTTTACAGACTGAGATAGCCAATTGTTTGGTATTGGTGGGAACACGCATACGGTCACAGACATCAGTAACTGGTTTTACACCACGCTCTTCATGCATGATATGGCGCGGTAACTCATCTACTGGAGTGAGTGCTTTGCCCAAGTCGTGTACCAGTACAGCAAAACGAACATCCAAAGAATAATTCGCACGACAGGCTTGCTGTAGCGACATCATGGTGTGAATACCACAGTCTATTTCAGGATGATATTCAGGACGCTGTGGAATACCGTATAACGCATCAATTTCAGGGAACAAGACTTTTAAAGCGCCACAGGCTCTTAATACCTCAAAATATTCATCTGCGTGGTCTTCCATTAATGCACGAGACGTTTCCTTCCATACACGTTCAGGTGTAAGGGCTTTAAGCTCGCCAGATTTGGCAAGCTCTTGCATCAGTTCCAATGTTTCATCAGCCACTGTAAAACCTAAAGCTTTATAACGTGCCGCAAAACGTGCAATCCGCAGAACTCGCAAAGGATCTTCGACGAAGGCATTAGAAACATGGCGAAGGACACGCTGTTCTAGATCACGTTGACCGCCATAGGGGTCATAGACATTACCTGCATCATCCATAGCAATCGCATTGATCGTGAGGTCACGTCGAATGAGATCTTGTTCGAGTGTGACATTGACGTCGGTATAAAATTCAAAGCCATGATACCCATGTCCAGACTTACGTTCTGTACGGGCTAAGGCATATTCGTCTTTGGTCTCTGGATGAAGAAAAACAGGGAAATCTTTACCCACAGGTTGATAACCTTGAGCAAGTAATTGTTCCGGCGTTGCACCGACAACGACATAATCTTTTTCGTGATAGGGGTGCCCGAGCAAGTGATCTCGAACTGCACCGCCTACTAAATAAACTTGCATGAAAAAACCTCTATTCTTAGAGCAATCATGCTACAGAACAGAGGTTTTCTCAAGTCACAAAGTGTGTTCACGTCAACTAAATTAGAGTGCTAATTTTTCGTTTTCTTGAATCTCTGCAACAGTTAATGCAGTCATATTCACTAAACGGCGAGTTGTCGCTGTTGGTGTTAAAATATGAACAGGTTTTGCAGCACCCAAAAGAATTGGGCCAATCGTCACGTTACTACCCGATGTTGATTTCAACAAGTTGAACGAAATGTTCGCTGCATCCAGATTCGGCATAATCAGCAAGTTCGCAGAACCTTTAAAACGTGAGTTCGGGTATGCGAAATGACGAATATTTTCATCCAATGCAGCATCACCATGCATTTCACCTTCAACTTCAAGTTCAGGTGCAATTTCTGACAAAATATCATAAACCTTACGCATTTTTTGTGCGCTAGGATCATTTTGGTCAGAACCGAAACTTGAGTGAGAAAGCAATGCTACACGCGGCGTAATACCAAAACGGCGTACTTCTTCAGCCGCTAAAATAGTCATTTCAGCAAGTTGTTCAGCTGTTGGATTACGGTTAATGTAAGTATCAGCAATAAACAAGTTACGATCTTCAAGCATCAATGCATTCAGCGTGAAGAAGTTATTACGGCCTTCTTTTAGCCCAATCACATTGCTGACGAAGTCTAAGTGAATGTCATAGCTAGAATAAGTACCACACAGCATACCGTCAGCCACACCATGACGAACCAGCATTGCAGCGATCAGGGTAGAGCGACGACGTGCTTCACGCTGTGCGTATTCAGGTGTTACGCCTTTACGCTGCATGATGCTGTAGTAATCATCTGCAAACTTATCGTAATCAGGGTTTTTCTCTTGATCAACGATAGTGATGTTCACGCCGTCTTCAAGACGTAGACCTAATTTCTTGATGTTTGCTTCAATGACTGCTGGACGACCGACAAGAATTGGTTTTGCCAAACCTTCATCAACAGCAATTTGTACTGCGCGAAGTACACGTAAATCTTCACCTTCAGCATAGGCAATGCGTTTTGGATCAGTTTTTGCTTGCGCAAAAATTGGTTTCATCATGAATGCAGAGTTATAAACAAACTCAGACAAACGTTGACGATACGCAGAGAAGTCTTGAATTGGACGAGTTGCAACACCTGAATCCATTGCTGCTTGTGCAATTGCAGGTGCAATCTCAAGAATCAAACGTTGATCTAATGGGCGTGGAATGAGGTAATCACGACCAAATGAAGCAGATTTTTCACCATACGATGCAGCGTCTGCTTCAATGTGCGCCATGCGAGCAATCGCATGTACACAAGCAATCTTCATCTCTTCATTAATTGTAGTTGCGCCCACATCTAGTGCACCACGGAAGATATACGGGAAGCAGAGCGCATTGTTCACTTGGTTTGGATAGTCTGAACGGCCTGTTGCCATAATCACGTCAGGACGTGCTTCATGTGCATGTTCAGGAAGAATTTCAGGGTCTGGGTTAGCAAGGGCAAAGATAATCGGATCTTTCGCCATGACTTTAACCATTTCTTTGGTCAAAATACCTGCTGCTGAAAGACCAAGGAACATGTCCGCACCTTCCATTACATCAGCAAGCTGAGAGCCTTCGATGTCTTGAACATATGCCTTTTTCGATTCATCCAAGCCTTCACGTTTAGTCGTCAATAAACCACGTGAATCTGCCACAACGATGTTTTCTTTTTTCGCGCCAAGTGCACAAAGTAAGTTCAAACACGAAAGCGCAGCAGCACCTGCACCAGAAGCGACAATTTTGATTTCTTCAATTTTTTTACCATTGAGTTGAAGTGCATTCAGTAATGCAGAACCCACAATGATCGATGTACCGTGTTGGTCATCATGGAACACAGGAATATTCATGCGTTCACGAAGTTTTTGCTCGATGTAGAAACACTCTGGGGCCTTGATGTCTTCAAGGTTGATACCACCGAAAGTTGGTTCCAATGCTGCAACGATATCTACGATTTTGTCTGGATCGTTTTCAGCAATTTCAATGTCAAAAACATCAACACCAGCGAATTTTTTGAATAGAACGCCTTTACCTTCCATAACTGGTTTTGACGCTAAAGGACCAATGTTACCTAAGCCCAGTACGGCTGTACCGTTACTGACTACAGCAACAAGATTACCGCGCGCTGTGTAAAGTGCAGCAGTAGATGGGTCGCGTTCAATTTCTAAACAAGGTGCAGCGACACCTGGCGAGTATGCGAGGGCTAAATCGTGTTGGTTGACCAATTGTTTGCTTGGTGTAACGCTGATTTTCCCCGGAGTTGGAAATTCGTGATAATACAAAGCCTGCTGTTTTAAAGATTGATCGTCCATCTGTATCTCGATTGTGTTTTGTTTATCCAATATAAAGCTGCAATGCTTGCTTTATCCGCTTGAATATAACATTAGTTGCACAGTTGGGACAGTCGAAGTCGCGTCTTTTTCAGACAATCTTATAGCTCAGGCATAGTGACTTATATTAAGTAAGTATAAGCAGGCGAAGAGATATAATTTTCAAGGAACACGGTTGCCTCTTCTTGTGGCAGTGGCTTAGAGAAAAAATAGCCTTGAGCAATGTCACATTCTAAGTCTTGTAGATACTGTAACTGCTGTTCAGTTTCAATCCCTTCAGCGACTACCGTCATGCCCATCGCTTTACCCATGGCAATCATGGCACTAACGATGGCCAATTGTTTATTTTCACCAATTTTAGAGATAAAACTGCGGTCTATTTTTAAGATATCAATTGGAAAATCAGCTAGATAGGATAGAGAAGAATAGCCCGTACCAAAGTCATCAAGTGAAATATTGATCTTACGTTTTTTTATTTCATTTAACAGTTCACGTACTGAATCTAGATTTTCGACCAAAGAAGATTCTGTAATTTCTAGTTCCAGACTGGCACCATCAATTTGATTGGCATCTATCGCTTCATCTAGATCATTTAATAATTGTCCACGGCGCAGTTGCTGCGCAACAATATTGACGGATACACAAATATTTTGATAACCCAAATTATTCCAAAAGCGAATTTGCTGCGCGGTTTTTTGCAGGACAAAACGCCCGATATCGGAAATTAAACTGGTTTGTTCTGCTAAAGGAATAAATAAGCCCGGTGGTATTAAGCCTTTTTCAGGATGATTCCAGCGCACCAAGGCTTCAAAACCGTAAATATTTTTATCACGAAAATTGATCTTCGGTTGGTAATACACAACCAGCTCATTATTTTGAATGGCTTTACGTAAGTCTCGTTCCAAGAAGATCCCTTGCTCTAATAATGCGGTATTTTCATTGGAATAATAACGTGTAGTATTGCCTCCCAAATTTTTGGCTTCACTCAGCGCTTGTTCTGCACAGTTATTTAGATAATCTAGCTGACGGCCATGCTCAGGGTAGAACGCTACACCCATAGATAAGGTGATGACATGATCTTGGCCAAAAATATTAAAGGGAATACTAAAGGCTTTATTGATGCGATCACAATGCTCTTGCACAGAAGGGCGGATGTGTGAAATTTCATACACAATCGCAAAATCATCGCCATTTAAATGTGCAACAAACAGAGCTTCGGCATTGGTCAGACGCAAACGCTGTGCGACTTGGCGTAACAATTCGTCACCACCATTATTGCTGAGATATTCATTTAATGGACGGAAACGGTCGATGTTTAAACGTATGACGGCCAACTGTTTAATCGAATCTTGTTGCGAAACTAAATACTGATGCAGTTGATAGTTGTAATAAAAACGGTTCGGCAAATCCGTTAAGGTGTCATAGTTTTCTAAATAAGATAAACGTTGTTCTTGCAATTTACGTTCGGTCAGGTCTGAAACGATCCCGATATAATGGGTGACACGGTTTTGATCATCGGTAATGGCATTAATATGCATCCATAGTGTCAGTTCTTTACCTGAAAGAAATTTTTCGTGCAATTCACCATCATACTCACCAATTTTCAGCACTTGTTTAATGATCGAATAGTGCATACTACGTTGAATAGATTTGTAATTTGCTGTGATATCAAATAGATGTTTGCCAATAATTTGGTCGTAGTTAAATCCAGTTAATTGTTCGTAAAACGGATTGACTTCGATATAGCACAGCTCTTCATTTAAAATGAAAATCCCTTCAGCGGCTTGTTCGAGTACGCTGGCTGCAAGTTTTAAACGTTCTTGAGACGTCCGTTCTTGATGGATATCACGACGAATACCGACCATGCGCAAGGGCTTGCGGTTATCAGGATCGCGTTGAATGACTCGCCCAATATCATGTACCCAACTCCATTTTCCTTGACTGTTTTGAATCCGATAGGTGGCCTCATAACGGTCTTTAAATCCACGAAGATGTTGAATCATCGCTGATTTAAAATGAGGGATATCATCAGGATGGATCACATGTTGTAATTGTTGCTGATGCTCTTTCGAATGTCTAAGGGTTTTTTCTTGCTTATAGTTGGTGACAACGATTTTACGGTCTTTGATATTCCAATCCCAAGGACGTAAACCGGCGATTTCATGCGCAAGGACTAAATTGGCTTGTTGGTTTTCTAAATCCTTGTTCATTTGCTCAATGTCGAAGGTCCGCTCTTTAACTTTCTGTTCAAGGATTTGGTTACCCAGTTGTAGCTGTAATTCGATGTTTCGTGATTTGTTGACTTCATCTTGGAGCTGCTGACACAGTTCATCAGTCCATTTGACTTGTTGCTTGGCACTATCGACCAGTAGGTTATTTTTAGCATGTAAAGTCGATACACGACGATGAATTCGATATGACGTCATGGCGCACATTAGAATCACAATGAGCCCAAAATTAATACTCAGGCTAAATAAGTGATTTGAACCATCTAAGAAAAAGAACTGTGCAATCAGATAAGGCACGATAGACGGGATAAAGGCTAAACAAAAATAATTAAGTTTTTGCGTCAAATAGGTCAAACCAAAGGTTTGCGTCACGATCAAGAGTAGGGCAGAGAGTGTCAGGGCTTGAATTGGTTCAAAGCTTTGATTGGTCGCAGGTAAATAATAAAAAATTAAAAAAATACCGCTCGCAATCAGTGTGCCGACAGAAAAACACTGAAATTGTAGCCAACGATGCGCAATCATCAGTGAATATTGTTCAGGTTTAAAATAAACGGTGCTGATCAGCCAGCATAAACTGACAAAAACTTCGGTAAAAATAAACCAAATATTAAAATACAAAGATGGCGATTTATAAAAAATTTGATATATCGAAAAAATATATAAGCAAATAATCAGGATACTGACTAAAAAATAGCGGCTATGGCGAATCGTGTTCGCAATTTGAGCAGTATGATTGTACTGCTTGATATATTCATCTTGTTTATACGTCATGAATATAAAAACCCTGCCTTAACTAAATCTAGATCGTTGTATTTGTATTGTTCCTGAGAGTATTTGTTTGTTCTTGGTAACAAATCATTTGTTTTTATTGACTCTAGGGTAATTGCGTTACAAATAAAAAGCAATATCAAGGATGCCATCATTGATGCTTTCAGATGAACTATCGAGTAAAAATTAAATAAATTTATAATTTAAAATTGAAAGTGCAACTACAGGTGCAGTTTCTGTGCGAAGGACACGTTCACCGATACACCAGTTCACGAAACCTTTCTCATTTGCTGCGCTGATCTCTGCTTCGCTCAAGCCACCTTCAGGGCCAATCAGTAAGGCAACGTGCGGGTCAGCATCATCTAATACATCAACTTCATCTTTATTGGGTGCGAGCACCAATTTTGTTGTCGGTAGGTCACTTTCCAACCATTTTTCAAGGGAAAGAGGCGGAAGTACTTTAGGAACAATGTTGAGTCCACACTGTTCGCAAGCAGCAATAGCGATGCCTTGCCAATGGTCAAGTTTCTTTTGATCACGATCGTACTTCAAACGCATCTCACAACGTTCTGAAGTGAGTAGTTGAATTTCAGAAACACCGAGTTCCACCGCTTTTTGAATCGCATAATCCATGCGGTCGCCTTTGCTCATCACTTGACCCAATAGTGCCGTAAAATGTGGTGTGCGATTGCTTGGATTGAATTGCAAAACTTGGACGGCAGCCGACTTTTTAGCGATTTCAACCAATTCAACATGGTATTCGCCACCTTGCCCATTGAACAAAGTGGCTGTTTCGCCCACTTGAGCACGTAAAACTTTTACCCAGTGATGAAACACTGTTTCCGTTAATTCAACAGTCGTATCAACAGTTAAATCAGCTTCAATATAAAAACGTGGCATTAAAGTTTTACTCTCAAAAAGGTCGAAATGTCTTATGCAAGACCGAGGTCTTTCACAAGTTGACGTGTAGGGTCAGTGGTGTTCATGGTGTAGAAGTGCAGGCTTGGCGCACCACCAGCAATCAGGCGTTCGCAAAGTTTTACAATCACTTCATGACCAAAGGCTTTGATTGACGCTGTATCGTCGCCATAAGTCGCAAGCTGTTTGCGAATCCAACGTGGAATTTCTGCACCTGTACCATCAGCAAAGCGAATTAAATTACTTGCATTGGTAATAGGCATGATGCCTGGAGCGACAGGAATGTTCACGCCTTCTTTTTGAATGCGCTCTACAAAGTAGAAGTATGCATCTGGGTTAAAGAAGAACTGTGTCAAAGCTGCGTTTGCGCCTGCATTGGCTTTGTCGCAGAAACGTTTGATGTCGAGATCAAAGCTGTCTGCTTGCGGGTGCATTTCTGGGTATGCTGCAACTTCAATTTTGAAGTGATCGCCAGTGTGCTCACGGATGAAACGCACAAGATCTGTTGCATAAGGCAATTCGCCCAAGCCCACTTGACCAGACGGCAAGTCGCCGCGCAGCGCAACAATACGGTCAATGCCTTGCGATTTATACAAATCTAGCAATTCAGCAATACGTTCTTTGCTGTCACCAATACAAGACAGGTGAGGGGCAACCGGTGTGCCTTTACCGTTGAAATCATTCAATGTAGACAAAGTGCGTTCACGGGTAGAACCGCCTGCACCGTATGTTACAGAGAAAAATTCAGGATTTAATAATTGAAGTTCTTGGTGTACAACTTTTAAGTTTTTCCGCGCCCGCATCAGTTTTGGTCGGGAAGAACTCAAAGGAAATAGGAATCTGTTTTGACATGTTCAAATCCTTTTTTATAAATACTATTTGTTTACCCTCTCCCTGACCTCTCCCAAAGGGAGAGGAGTATTCATTACTGAATTATGCAGGGTTAAACACCCAGCTTATTAAATTGATAAGATTTTAATCCTGAATACAATTTAACGAAGCTGTCACCCTCTCCCTCTGGGAGAGGGATGGGGTGAGGGTCAATTAATATTTATAAGCCTCAGCTTTGAACGGGCCTTCAACTTGAACACCTAGGTAGTCAGCTTGTTCTTGAGTTAAAGTCGTCAATACGCCACCGAAACCTGCAACCATTGCTGCAGCTACTTCTTCATCTAATTTCTTAGGAATAAGTTCTACGCGGATTGCAGCTTGTTTTTGATCTTCAGGAAGATCAGCAAATTTTTCAGCGAATAGGTGCATTTGACCCAATACTTGGTTAGCAAAAGAACCATCCATAATACGTGATGGGTGACCAGTTGCATTACCAAGGTTCACCAAACGGCCTTCTGAAAGAAGAATAAGGTAATCATTTTCATTTTCTGAACGATACACTTGGTGAACTTGTGGCTTAACTTCAACCCACTTATAACCACGTAAGTAATTTGTGTCGATTTCAGTATCGAAATGACCGATGTTACAAACTACAGCGCCAGCTTTTAATGAATCAAGCATTGCAGCGTCACATACGTGGTAGTTACCAGTTGTTGTTACGATCAAGTCAGTATTTTGAAGAAGATCAAGGTTGATGTCTTCTTTCTTACCCGTTTGAATGCCATTTTTATACGGAGCAACAACTTCGAAACCGTCCATGCATGCTTGCATTGCACAGATAGGGTCAACTTCAGTGACACGTACAATCATGCCTTCTTGACGAAGTGATTGAGCAGAACCTTTACCTACGTCACCATAACCGATTACAAGCGCACGACGACCAGATAAAAGCATATCTGTACCACGTTTGATTGCATCGTTAAGTGAGTGACGGCAGCCGTATTTGTTGTCGTTTTTAGACTTAGTGACAGAGTCATTTACGTTAATCGCTGGAACTTTTAAAGTACCGTCGCGGTGCATTTCGTAAAGACGTTGAACACCTGTAGTGGTTTCTTCAGTAATACCGTGGATTTTAGCAATCACTTCAGGATATTTTTCGTGAACAAGCGCAGTTAAGTCACCGCCATCATCCAGAATCATGTTGGCATCCCAAGGTGTACCGTTCACATTGATTTGCTGTTCAAGACACCACATATATTCTTCTTCAGTTTCGCCTTTCCAAGCAAATACAGGAATACCCGCAGCAGCGATTGCAGCAGCAGCGTGGTCTTGAGTAGAGAAGATGTTGCAAGAAGTCCAGCGAACTTCTGCACCTAATTCAACTAGAGTTTCAATTAAAACTGCAGTTTGAATGGTCATGTGGATACAGCCAAGGATTTTCGCGCCAGCAAGCGGTTTAGCCGCTGCATAGCGTTTGCGAAGACCCATTAGGGCTGGCATTTCTGCTTCTGCAAGTTTGATTTCTTTACGGCCGTAGTCAGCTAGTGAAATGTCGGCAACTTTATAATCTGTAAATGAAGCATTAACCGCGTTCATCACGATCTCCTTAATAAAAACAATTGATCATTATGTTCGCGGATGCCGTTGTTGATTGGAGCGAGTGTCCAACCGAATCGTCGAGCCTAGCGATCTTATATTTAGTGCCTATAAGAAAGTCGCAGCATCCCTCGACTAGGGCAGTATTGTACTTGGAAATAGAGTGAGTTCCAATCAAAAATTGGTTAATATGTAGATGAATAATCTGATAATAAAAAGATAATAACGTACATATCATGAATATATTAAAATTTAATATTTTCCTAGTTTTACTCGTATCTTCACAAGCTGTCTCAGCAAGGCGAGGCGACTTTTCACCACAAGATATTTTTTTTCTGCCTTTAATTTTGATTGGGGTTTTATCCTTATTTAAATTTTCAGGCTTTATTGAAAATTATACGAAAGGCTTAAATTTAACCCTTAGAGTAGTCATAAAAGCAGTGAGTTTTATTATTTTGATTGGCATCATTGCCCTTATAATTATCGGGATAGGGCTAATTTCTGAGTATATTCCTGAAAAATGGTCGATGATATTCTAGTGCAATTTTAAATATAAAAAATTGGAAGCTAATAATGAAAAAATTAACTGCATTCATATGCTTGTGTTTTTCAGCACTAACATATGCCAACGATTCAACAGGCTATGTGGCAACAGGCGGTGTGCAATACCTGAAAAATAAAGACATTCAAATGTTCAGTGAAGACCTGTTTATTAGTAAAAAAATCATCAAGGTCGATTACCAGTTCAAAAATTTAAGCAATAAAGATGTGACTGAAACGGTCTTATTTCCGCTGCCAAAAGTTGAAAACTTCTTTGAATCTGATTTTGCCAATACTGAAAAATTGCTAAAAAGTTTTAAAGTTCAGGTGAATGGAAAAACGATTCAGCCTGAAATGCATGTGCGCACTTTTATTCAAAAAGATGAAAAAACAGCCCCGATTGATATGACGGAGAGTTTTAAGCAATGCGGGTTTACGGAAAAAGACATGCTGAATCCGTGGAGCAGGCAAGATGATGAATATGAAACACTCGAGACAAAGCTCAGAAACTGTAAAAATGCAGCACTGCAAAAAATCTTGCCCAAAGATCTGAGTGAAGTCATTTCATGGTCATCTCAGGTAATTTACAGCTGGAAGCAAACCTTTAAAGCCAAAGCATTTACTCGCGTACAGCATCAATATGCACCGCTGGTGGGTGGCTCTGTGGCGTTATATCCAGATGAGTATAATCAACAATTTTGTATGGATAAAAACTTTAAGGCAGGACTCAGAAAGGCCAAATCACAGCATGCACCATTTCAAGCTTTGGGTTATATCTTAAAAACAGGTGCCAATTGGGCAAAACCTATTCAAGATTTTAAACTGACTATTGAGCGTGATGCAGGAGAGCTGGTTTCTTTTTGCTGGGCAGGAAAAGTGAAGAAAATCAGCGCTACGCAGTTTCAAATGGTTGAAAAGAATTTTGTACCTAAACAAGATTTGGACATTATTTTTGTACATGTGAAATCAGGTCTGGATTAAAACTTGCAGGCAAAACCACTTTGATTTGTTTATCATCGTCCATAAGCAATTTTGAGTTTTGATATATGTCGATGGAAATACCTGATGAATTGGCAAATTTAGAAGCCAATGGTGGCATTTATGCGGTGTGGATGTTGCTGCAGCACTTAGGTATAGATGCAGATATTCAGCAACTCATCGAAGTTTGCGCTTATGACGCTGACCATGGCACAACAACCATTGGTTTAGCTGTAGGACTGAAAAAGTTTGGTTTTCAAGTAAAGTTTTACACAGAGCATGATCCTGAGCTGCAGGACAGTGAAAAACGCAGTTATGCAGAAGCAGACCAATTGGAACTGCCTATATTGCCTGCAATTGGCTATGCACAAATTCAGCAGGCTTTTGAACAAAATCAGTTTGTGATTGTGTATTACGATACTCTAGAGGGCGTGGGGAACCATTCTTTGGTGTATGACATTGACGAAACTGAAATTAGTTTCTTTGACAGCTTTGATGCCATGCCAGCAGATGTATTTGAACAGCAGCGTGGGGCAGAGGGCATTTGCCGACAAGTGATTACTGTAGATGTAAATGACTATGTGGCGAGCTGAGCCATTTTGTTAAAAGCAAAAAGCCCATCATGAGATGGGCTTTATTTTTTAGAAAAAAATTGGATTACTGCTCAGCCACATCGGCTTTTTCATTCCAAAAATCTGCTTTTTCTTCATCAGCGTCGATGCCTAAGCCATTGGCATAAATAAAGGCTAAGTCACGCATGGCCTGAACTTCACCTAATTTTGCAGATTGTTCAACCAGTTCAATGGATTTAGCGACATCTTTTTCCACCACATCGCCGCGACGGTAAAAATTGGCGAGTTCTAAAATTGCAGCAGGATGGTCATGTTTTGATGCTTGTTCTAACCAGCGGTGCGCATGTTCAAAATAGGTTTTAGATTCTTCAGGATCTTCTTCGAGCATATCTTTGGCATAGACTGCATATCCTTCACCCAGCCAATACATCGCTTCTACATGACCTAACTGAGCTGCTTTGAGTGCCCATTCTTCAGCAAGTTCAACATGCTCATCATTTTCACTTTGCATATAAATTTCAGCCAGTTCAAACTGAGCATCTTTATTGCCTGCCATAGCGCGGTTATATAAAGCAGGAGAGATTGAAAGTTCAGACATGTGTAATCCAAAAAAGCAGAATAGGCATAGCCTAATCGGTTGGCATGAAAAAAGCCAATCCGAAGATTGGCTTTCAATGTTTAGAGATCGTTGTCTAAAGAATTAAAATTTCAATAACACAGCTGACAATACAAATATGACAACTAATGCACCAATAATTTTCCAAAAATATTCAGCGATATAACTAATACATAGCCCGACAAATAAAGCCGCAATAGTCAGCGCGCCAAACCAATAACTGATGTTATTGCTCGGCGTTCCAAGAGAGAGGCAAATTATCAAGGCAATAATCAATAGCGCCCAGCCGACTAACGTGGCTAAGCGTGTTTGGCCCACACTTAACTCTTTGCTGTAAAACTGCTTTTGATGCTTAGACATGCTGCTTGCCAAGGCAAAAAAACCTAAGCTACTCAGTGCCCAAATCAGGAGAAAGAACATCATGCTTCTACCTCCTTTGTGCCACGTGCTTTTTTAACAGGCAGCCCTTTATGCTTTTTCACTTTGTAAAATGAATAGGCAAACAAGATAGCCAAAAGCCACATTGCAAGATCAAAGGATGCAATCATCCATTGGCCATTTGCCATGGTATTCCAAAGCGCTTGACCACCAGTCATGAAGTTTACAATCGGCAGTAAGGCAAAAATTGCTGTGGCAAAAGCTAAAAGTTCTAGCCACGCTTGGCGGTGCGTACGGAAAATCGCATAAACGAGCGTCAGTAGCCAAACAATAAAGAAACTACGAATTTCTAATTCTGAACGGTTTTCAAGCTGTGCTGGAATAAAACGGTTGGCATAGAAAAATGCTGCACAGGCAATCGGTAAACCAATAATCGCTGCAATATTGGTCACTTCAACCGTACGATAACCAAATGATTTAAAACCTTGCTTCTGCTGTTGCGGCGCACGTTTTACACACCACAGAATGAGACCTGTAGCGACCATCAAGGTGCCTACAATCCCTGAAATAAACAGCAGCCAACGTAGAGCTAAGTCTACCCCACGTGCTTCATGTAGCGTGGTCACTACATTGTAAATACCCATCGGTACAGAAGGGTGCTTTAACTTGGCACTTTCGTCAGTTAAGTCTTTGCCTGTTACGCCATCAAATTGTTTACTTGCATAGACATTTCGATATGCAACACTTTCACCATGTAAGGCGCGTAGCTCAATTTTAGCTTGGTCTGTATTCGGTGCAATGATGCTAACGGTACTAATAGGATTAGTTTTCCATTCAGCCTGAACCGCAGTCACGATTGGTGCTAAGTTGGTCAGCGGCGCAGCAACAACAGGTTGCTCTTCACGTTTAGAGCGACGATCTCCTCGACCTTCACCACGGCCCTCAGCACGATTTTCACCTGGGTTTTGCGCAGAATTGGCGCGGGCTTGCTGTGGGCGTTCGCCACGTTCTTCGCGTCCTTGAGCAGATTCACGTCCTTCAGGTTTATTTTCTTGAACCAAAGCACGATTTTGTTCTTGTAAAAATTGTCCCCGGTTTTCATAAATACGCTCAATCCCCCAAGGCATGATCGTAAATAACAGCAGCAACAGGCCACTAAAGGTAATCATGATGTGGAAGGGAAGCGCAAATACTGCGGTTGCATTATGTGCATCGAGCCAAGAACGTTGTCCTTTGCCTGAACGGAAGGTAAAGAAATCTTTAAAGATTTTTTTATGAGTAATTACACCACTAATGATGGCAACTAACATAAACAGTGTCGCTATCCCGACAAACCATCGCGTCCACATACGTGGCATACCATATAGTTCGAAATGGAAACGATAGAGAAAATTACCACCACGCGTATCGCGCGGCTCAAGCACTTCACCTGTAGCACTATCAATGTAGATTTGTTTACCGCCACGGCGTGCGCGAGGGTCTTCACCTTGTTCACGCACGGTAATTAAGGTAGCATTTTGACGCGTATTCGGCAGCAAAATATTCCAAGCACCTGCATTTGGATGATTTTGCTGTAAATAATTCAGTGCGACTTGAGTTTGTTGGACTTGTGAACTGGCTGGAACAGATTGATGCAGCTCAGGTGTCATCCAAACATTGATTTCATTTTTAAAGAAGCTTAGGGTCCCGGTCAGGAAAATTGCATACAGCAACCAACCTAAAATTAGGCTAGCCCATGTATGCAGCCAAGACATGGACTGGCGCGGTCCCTCTACTTTTGCATCAACACGCATTTTAGCTTCCCATCATCATGTAAATGGCATACAAACACAACGCAGGGATCACAATGCCTAAAGTTGCTTTGAGGGTTTTATTCACCATAAAGACCCAAATAAATGCACAGCTCCACAGGATAAATGCAATTAAAGTTGCACTCATGGCTGCACTTCCACGGTCTTCGCTAAATACATCTGCGATCACGATGGCCGATAGCATCGCGACAACATATCCGCCCACTAAAGCGAGGGCAAAGCGATAGAAAATCATCAAGCGATAGGTAAATAGAGAAGGAGTGTCTTTACGCGTTTTAGGCAGCGCAGATGTGAGGGGTGTCACAAGTGCCTCAGGTGGTGAGCTATTCATAAAATACTTAAGCGCTTGGAAATTGTATTAAAGTTAATCTAAATGATAACAATTATTATTAATAATTAGAATAATGTATTCACAAAATTATTGATTTTTCAGCATGCTGAGTGGAAATTGATTTAAAAAGAGGGGAATTAAAGGCGAAAAAATAGCGACCGAAGTCGCTATTTTAGAATGCAAGAATGCTTAATTGTCTACATTATTGCTCTTGTTGAATGCCTGCAACTAACCAGTCTTGATCAGAACCCGCAGGTTTAACAAAATGCCATACTTCAGCAAATGGCTGTGGCAGGCTATTTAAGTCTTCACTTACCGTACCTGTAAAACGCACACTTACAACGTATTGACCATTTTCGTTAGCAGAATCGACCACCATAGCATTTAAGTTAGAAAACTCAGCAACGTCTTCATCTTTATTCGCCATAATGTCGTTATACATAGACTGGTAAAGGTCAGGCGTTAAGTAACGCTGAATTTCAGAAATGTTGCTTGCAGTATTCATCGATTGAATGTGGTTAAAACGCTGACGTGCAACACGTAAGAATGTTGCTGGCTCTGTACCATCCGGCAATTGATTGCCGCTGTTGGTATAGGCAGCACCAAAAGGCGCGTTCGTTGCAGCAGCTGCACCAAATGGAGCATTTGAAGCTGCTGAATTACCGCCTACAGAATTACCAAAAATATTCGTATTGTCATTACCTGCACGAGGTGCGGCATTTTGCTGGCCAAACGGTGCATTGTTTGCACCGCTGTTTGGCGCATACGGATTGTTAGCGGCTAGTTTTTTTTTTGCGCCCATCTTACGGAAAATGAAGAAGGCAACAGCAGCGGCAAGTAAAATCCAGATCCAGCCTGGAATACCACCTTTCTCTTCCTGTTGTTGTGCTTGCGCTTCAGAAGCTGCTTGACCGTTATTGTCATCGGCCATCGCATTTGCAGCGACTGCACCAATAGCAGCACCAGCCACACCAGCAGCAACCATTCCGCCCACATTCGAGCCAGATTTTGCTGGAGCGCCAGCAGTTGCAGGCTGTTGAACAGGAGCAGATTGACGAGGTTGCTGATAAGACTGAGTTGGAGCAGCTTGACGGCTCATACCATGGCTTTTACCACCACCGGCACGTTTCGCTTCTGCAATCGGCGCTACCAAAAGGGCTGCTGTTAAAAGAGCAGTCATCAAACCACGCTGTCGAACTTCCATCAAATTTTCCTATATCTATATAAATTTAAAATAGCCATCTAGTTATGCCGCCATTTGTACTGAATTTCAATAGAACATCGGTAAAAAATTGAAAATTCATTCAAAATAAACCATTCAACGTGACTAAGACTCATCGGTAAGTGTAATTGCCTGACTCAACGCCTCATGTAAACGTGCGACAGAAATAATTTCTACACCTGAAATCGGTTTTTGCGGTGCATTCCCACGCGGTAAAATAATGGTTTTAAAACCATGCTTAATGGCTTCTTTGAGTCGTTCTTGTCCATTGGGTACAGGGCGGATTTCGCCTGAAAGGCCGACTTCACCAAATACTGCCAAATGCTGTGGCAGGGCTTTAGCTCTTAAGCTAGAGGCGCAGGCTAAAAGTACCGCAAGGTCAGAACCGGTTTCTGTGATTTTTAAACCACCCACGACATTGACATAGACATCTTGTCCTGCAGTTTGTACGCCACCATGACGGTGCATAACGGCTAAAAGCATGTTTAAACGGTTTTGTTCTAAACCTAAGGCCACGCGTCGAGGTTGTCCGTGCGCATCATCTACCAAAGCCTGAACTTCAACTAAAAGTGGACGTGTACCTTCACGGTTAATCATGACAATGGAACCCGGAATGGCTTCATCATAACGACTCAGGAAAATAGCGGATGGGTTTGATACCTCGCGCAGACCTTTATCGGTCATGCCAAATACACCAAGCTCGTTGACCGCACCAAAACGGTTTTTCACCGCACGAATCATACGGAAGCGCGAGTCAGACTGACCTTCAAAATACAAAACACAATCGACCATGTGCTCAAGCACGCGAGGGCCTGCCAAAGAACCTTCTTTCGTTACGTGACCGACAATAAACAGTGCAGTACCACTATTTTTGGCAAAGCGGGTCAGGAGTGCAGCCGATTCACGAATTTGGGAAACACCGCCCGGCGCAGACTGGAGTGTCTCGGTGTATAGGGTTTGGATCGAATCTAAAATGGCAACGGCAGGGCGTTCATGTGCCAAAACTTCACAAATACGCTCGACACAGGTTTCGGCCATGACTTTGAGTTGATCGGTCGGCAAATCTAGGCGCTGGGCACGTAGAGCCACTTGAGACAAAGATTCCTCACCAGTGACATATAAGGCAGAACTTTTACTCGCCGCCATATAGGTTGCGGTTTGTAGCAAAATAGTGGATTTACCAATGCCGGGGTCACCACCAATCAGCACAACTGAACCTGTGACCAGTCCACCACCCAGCACACGGTCAAATTCACCAATACCTGTTGCCATTCGAGTTTCATGCGAAACTGAAACTTGATTTAAGGTGGTCACAGCAGCAGCTTGACCTGCATAGCCACCGCCCATTTTCGGCTGTGCACGGTGTGTAACGGCGGGAGCAATACTTACTTCGACTAATGAATTCCATTCACCACATTCGGTACATTGACCGGCCCATTTGGGATGATCAGCACCACATTGTTCACATCGATAGACACTTTTTGCTTTCGCCATAATATTTACTGTGCACAAACTCAAATTGAGTCACAGCATAGCGGTGAATACATCGAAAAACCAAGTTTTTATCGCATGAAATGACTGATGAAGGTCAATTGATGTCGTTTTATTTTCAATAGCTGCACTTTTACATAGTAAGCACTTTATAATAGCGCATTATATTTTTTGAAATGGGTCACCACATGACTGAACTATTACGACATATCGATGCCATCGCACGTGAAAAAAATCGTGATGTGTTATTTGTGCATTTTGAAGAATATGATCATCAACATCCTGAAAAAAATACGGTGCGTAATGATGTTATGCACTGGTTTGACCTGCAAAATATCGACTATTTCCCTTGTATGGGGCTAGAAGGTGAGTCTTTGATCGATAGCTATACAGGTGATTTATACCTTGACGTGCCTTTTGATGAAAGCAGCCCTGCATATAAAACCCTCAGTGAATACCTTGAAGATGAACAAGGGAACATGAAAATTCAGGGGGTATTGTTCTTTTCTTTATCTTTGGAAATTGCCCTAGAAATCGAAGCTGATCTGATGGAAGCCAGTGCTGTAGATTCTGAATATGCTGAAAATGAGTTTGGTGACCAATTTGGTGAAGGCTTTATTGAAGATACTGAATCAGATCCAAAAGATGAAGTGGCCAATGAAAGCAAGACGAAAAACGACAAATTTGATGATGGTCAAATTGGCACGATTCAATAAGTAAATATCAATTTTCAGTCCGAATAAAAAAGCCACGTGAATTCACGTGGCTTTTTGTTTAGCAGGGGATTAGTACAACTCACCTGATTTACGACGTTCAATAAAATCTTTCGATTCTTTCACAATGATGCCTGAGAGCAATAACAGTGCAATACAGTTTGGTGCAGCCATCAAACCGTTAAAGGTATCGGCAAATAACCAAACGAGATCGAGTGTTACGACACAGCCGACAAAGACTGATGCGATGTAAATAATTCGATAAATCAGTACTGACTTTTCACCTAACAGGTAAGTACAGCATTTTTCACCATAATAGCTCCAACCCAGAATGGTTGAATAAGCGAAGAAAATAATACCGAAAGTCACGACCCAACCACCGAAGCCCGGAAGTAGTTTGTCAAAAACACTGATCGTTAATACGGCACCCGTTTGATCACCAAAGTTTTGTCCTGCCATGATGAAGCCCATCACCAGTACGATACCTGTAATTGAGCAAACAATGATGGTGTCTAAGAACGTACCTGTCATAGAGACAAGACCTTGACGTGCTGGGTGGTCAGTTTTTGCAGCCGCAGCGGCAATGGGTGCTGAGCCCATACCTGCTTCATTAGAGAATACACCACGTGCCACACCATAACGAATCGCAGCACCAATCGCACCACCCGCAGCAGCTTCGCCCGTAAATGCATAGCTAAAGATCATTTTTAGTGCAGGGATCACCAATTCAAGGTTGGTGAAAATAATGATTAAGCCACCCAATACATAACCTACCGCCATAATTGGAACAATAAATGAAGAGGCTTTAGAAATGGATTTGATGCCGCCTAAAATAACGAGTGCAGAGAATATGGTGATAACGATTGCAGTGGTGAGTGTGCTGATCCCTAAGCTGTTTTGCACAGCAAGCGCGACAGTATTGGACTGTACTGAGCTACCAATACCAAAGGATGCCAAAGTACCAAATAGGGCAAATAACACTGCCAACCATTTCCACTTAGGCCCAAGTCCACGTTCGATGTAATACATCGGACCACCGTTCATTTCGCCATTTTCATTTTTATGACGAAACTTTACAGCGAGTACACCTTCACCATATTTGGTTGCCATACCAAAGAGCGCGGTTATCCACATCCAAAACACTGCGCCCGGACCACCGAGCACACAAGCGGTGGCTACACCGGCAATATTACCTGTACCAATGGTGGCTGAAAGTGCGGTCATAAGTGAGGCGAAATGAGAAATATCGCCATCATGTTGATTTGCTTTAGGATGCTTGCCAAAGACTTGTTTGAATGCGAAAGGCAACATGCGAAATTGCCAGAAAAGTAGTCGGAAGGTGAGGAATACACCTGTTCCAACAATGAGGACCAACATGTATGGACCCCAGACCCATCCACTGAGTGTTTCCATGATATTTTGAATTTCTTGCATAGTATCTTCTTCTTATCGGCCCTGAGTGAGTGAATGCTACATTTTTGATATCTGTAGCAATTGATATGCCATTGTTAGAAACTTCCATGATTTTTGGCATAAATTTTTATCGTTGGTAAAATATTTTTTGCATAAAATTTAAGTTATTACAAGTAAATTGTTGTTTTATTGGTCGCTTTAAAATGTGAACTGGCGCTAAGATTTTTATATATAAGAAAAATAAATTAACTTTGTCACTTAATCCGAAAATATAGATGATGAAAAATAATTTTGTATTTTCTGAAATTTTTACGTTAATTTGTCGCAATTGGAACGCGAAGTTGAATTAAATAATGTCAAATGAAATTCATGGATCGCACGCTGATAGCGGCGATTTGAAACGAAGCTTGTCCAACCGACACCTGCAATTGATTGCGATTGGTGGTGCGATTGGTACAGGTTTATTTATGGGGTCAGGAAAGACCATCAGTTTAGCTGGTCCGTCCATCCTTATTATCTATATGATTATTGGTTTTATGGTTTTCCTCGTCATGCGTGCATTAGGCGAGTTATTACTATCAAATCTTGAATATAAATCTTTTATCGATTTTGCAACCGACTTAATCGGCCCGTGGGCAGGTTATTTTGTGGGTTGGACCTATTGGCTGTGCTGGATCACTATAGGGATTGCTGATTTATCGGCCATCATTTATTACCTGCAATTCTTTAATGGAGGTAACCCGTTCTCGCCCGAAGAAGGGGTGATGATCAGTGTTGCCGCCATTGTTTTTATCATGGGTTTAAACCTTGTTACGGTTAAACTTTTTGGTGAATTAGAGTTTTGGTTTGCACTGATTAAGATTATTGCAATCGTAGTGCTCATTGGTGTCGGTCTTTGGATGATCTTTACAGGTTTTACCTCATCGACAGGTGAAATCGCATCATTCACACATTTATGGTCACATGGTGGTCTATTCCCAACAGGAGTAACTGGCTTCTTGGCAGGTTTCCAGATCGCCATTTTTGCCTTTGTCGGCGTAGAACTCGTTGGTACTACGGCAGCAGAAACCAAAGATCCAGAACACAACTTGCCTAAAGCTGTGAACTCGATTCCGATTCGTATCATTATTTTCTATGTGCTTGCACTTGTGATTGTGATGTCCGTTACGCCATGGAATGCCATTGACCCAAGCATTTCACCATTCGTGAACTTGTTTAGCCAAGCTGGTATTGCTGCTGCTGCGATTATTATGAACTTGGTTGTGTTGTCATCAGTTATGTCATCGATGAATAGTGGTGTGTTCTCGACTTCACGTATGTTGTTTGGTTTATCTCGTGAAGAGCAAGGCCCAAAAGCGTTTGGCCGTCTAAACTCACGTGCAGTTCCGGCAAATGCGTTGTATTTCTCGGCAGTTTGTTTACTGTTGGGTGCGGCATTACAGTATTTCGTACCGAACACTGTTGAAGCCTTTACATTAGCAACTACACTTTCTACGATTTTATTTATCTGCGTATGGCTCATGATTATCTGGAGCTATATTGTTTACTATAAAACTCGTCCTGAGTTACATGCGAAGTCAACCTTTAAATTACCAGGTGGCTTATATACTTGCTGGCTTGTGATTATCTTCTTCATCGGCATGATTTATGTTTTGTCATTAGAAGCAGATACCATGAAAGCGCTCATGGTGAGCCCAATTTGGTTCATCATTTTGATTATTGGTTATTTCGGTTTTTATAAGAAAAAGCACCATTAATTTACATTTTTGAACGGATGTAAAAACATAAAAAGTTGCTCCTGAGGGGGCAGCTTTTTTATTTGAATATGGATTTAATTTACACTAATACACAGTATTCATTAGTGCTAATAGAAGTATAAAACAGCATTCAAATTGATAAGCTATTTCAGTGAAATCAATAGCCTGATCGGTATAGAAAAATACACAAATGTGGTTTGAAAACAGCACCATTAAATTTTGCTTAAATTTAGTGCAGAATGGCAAAAAGCTCACTTGGAATTACAGGGCTTTTCTTTTATCCGCGGGTTGATCACGTTATACTCGGAAAAATCTTTTCATTAGGTACGTTTATGTATCGTTTTATGAATTATAAAATTATTGTATTAGCAAGTGCTGTGCTGCTGACCGCTTGTGGTCAGTCTGGTGCATTGCATTTACCTTCAGATGCAAATGCAGATAAGCGCGCAAAATATCTGATTTATCCAGATACGCCGGCACAGCAAAAGCAGGAAAAACAAGCGGCTCCTGTTGCAACTGAATCGGAATTATCAAATTCTAACCCTACACCTTAATGCTTTTATAGAAAGGATACTTTCATGAGTTTCACCCGTACGAATGGGGTATTGCATGCAGAGCAATGTTCTTTACAACAGCTTGCACAGCAATATGGCACACCGCTTTATGTTTATTCAAAAGCTACTTTTGAAAAGCATTATTCAGATATGGATCGTGCATTTAGCTTTATCGACCATCAAATTTGTTTTGCGGTAAAGTCAAACTCTAATCTTGCGGTGTTAAACGTACTTGCCAAGCAGGGCGCTGGTTTTGATATCGTGACGGGTGGTGAACTCGCACGTGTATTAAAAGCCGGTGGTGAAGCTTCTAAAATTGTATTCTCAGGTTTGGGTAAAACAGAAGCCGATATCCAAAAAGCATTGGACGTGGGTATTGCATGTTTTAACGTTGAATCACATGCAGAGTTGGATCGAATCCAAAAAGTTGCTGCGGCAATGGGTAAGAAAGCACCGATTTCATTGCGTGTAAATCCAGATGTGGATGCCAAAACCCATCCTTATATCTCTACGGGTTTAAAAGAAAATAAATTCGGCATTCCTTCTGACAGCGTTTTTGACACCTATGCATATGCAGCGTCGTTGCCAAATCTTGAGATTATCGGGATTGATTGTCATATCGGTTCACAGTTGACTGAAACTCAGCCTTTTGTTGATGCACTTGATCGTGTCATTGTGATGATCAATCAACTGAAAGAGATGGGTATTCAGCTAAAACACATTGATATTGGTGGTGGTTTAGGTGTGACTTACAAAGACGAAGTTCCGCCTACCGTTGAAGAATATGCTCAGGCAATGCGTCCGGCTTTAGAAAAATTAGGCCTTAAGGTGTATATGGAACCGGGTCGTAGTATTTCTGCAAATGCAGGTGTGTTGTTAACTAAAGTTGATTTACTCAAACCGACCAATCATCGTAATTTTGCCATTATTGATGCTGCTATGAACGACTTAATCCGTCCTGCTTTATATGAAGCATGGATGGATATTCAGGAAGTAACACCTCGTACAGATACAGAAAAGAAAGACTGGGATGTTGTTGGTGCGATTTGCGAAACCGGCGATTTCCTAGGAAAGCAACGTCAGTTGGCGATTCAAGAAAATGACGTGCTTGCAGTATTGGGTGCGGGTGCTTATGGTTTTGTCATGAGCTCAAACTACAACAGCCGCGGACGTGCTGCTGAAGTGATGGTTGATGGTGATCAGTCTCATTTGATTCGGGAGCGTGAAACCATTGAATCATTATGGGAACGTGAACGTATATTGCCTTAAGGAGAAATTCGAGATGTTATTAGAATTTACCAAAATGCATGGCCTTGGCAATGACTTTATGGTGGTCGATCTAATTAGCCAACGGGCTTATTTAGATACAGTGACGATTCAGCGTTTGGCCGACCGTCATTTTGGTATTGGTTTTGATCAGCTTTTGATTGTAGAGCCACCTGATTTGCCTAATGTCGATTTTAAATATCGTATTTTTAATGCAGATGGTTCGGAAGTTGAACAATGTGGTAATGGCGTACGTTGTTTTGCACGCTTTGTGCATGAACGTAAGTTGACCAGCAAAACCAAAATCAAAGTACAAACCAAGTCAGGTATCGTAGAGCCTGAATTAGGTGCGAATGGTTGGGTGCGCGTTAATATGGGTTATCCACGCTTTTTGCCGCATGAAATTCCATTTATTGCGGAAGAGCCTGAAAACTTATACGACATTGCATTGGCGAATAATGAACAGCTCACCATTGATGTGGTGAGTATGGGTAATCCGCATGCAGTGACGATCGTTCCTGATGTCATTACCGCAGACGTTGCTAAAATTGGTCCACAAGTCGAATCGCATGAGCGTTTCCCACAGCGTGTAAATGCTGGTTTTATGCAAATTGTGGATGAGAAACATGCACGCTTACGTGTATTTGAACGTGGTGTCGGTGAAACGATGGCCTGTGGTACAGGTGCTTGTGCAGCGGCAGTATCAGGTATGCGTCGTGGCTTATTAGCCAATTCGGTCGAAATAGAGTTGGCAGGTGGTAAGCTGCAAATTGAGTGGCAAGAAGGTGGTGTGGTTTGGATGACCGGACCAACCGCAACAGTTTACGAAGGACGCTTAGATTTAAGTTACTTCCAAGGTTAAACTCCAAGCCCTGATTAATTCAGGGCTTTTTTTCATAAAATAAAAAGTGAATAAAAAATTATAATTCAATGGGATTGTAGTCAACATGGAACAAATAAACGAAGAAATAAAAGAAGAAATAAAAGAAGAAATCTTAGAGCAACTTTTTCATAAAGCTTTACATGAACCTGCGTATCGACCCGAATTTTTAGCTCAATTATTAGCGGCCAATGTGTATTGTGTGGGTACAACAGGGGGACGTGATTCACGTATTGCCGAAGCTTTGATCTTGGATGAAGGCGACAGCGTTCAATTGAAATCATGGGAAGATGAGACTTATGATTGCGCCATCCCGTTTTTTACGTCCTTGGAAAAAATGCGGTTGGCAATATCTGAAGAGGAGTCGTATATCCGGCTACCAACCAAGGCATTATTTGAAATGACCATTGGGGCAAGGCTTGTATTGAATCCACAATCACCTGATGCGACGAAGGACTTTGTACCAGAAGAAATTCAACATTTGCTGAACGGGCAGTATATTCAGCCCTCAGAAAACTATGAAGTTACGGAAGATACGGAAGTTTTAATTGGTCAGCCGGTGGAATATCCGCAGTTTATGATTGATCAATTAAGCATTTTTTTTGGTACAGAGCGTGTGGTAAAAGCTGCTTATTTGGCGCAAATACTGAATCAAGCTCGAGATGATTCACCAACTTTGCTGATCGGACTAGATTTAGAAGCAGGATTATCTGAACAACAAATTCAAGATTTGCACAGTAAAATTGGTCGTATCACACAGGACAGTTTAAAAGAGCAATGCCCAGTGGATTTAATCCATGTCAATACGCACAGTGTGGATGGTGTAGAAGGGTATTTGCTTAATGAAACGCAAGCTTTTTACCAACGTGTTGATGGTAAGCCTAAGGGGTTCTTTGCTAGACTCTTTTCATAAAACAGATATGTAAGATCGCTTTAGAGAGCGTACCACAACGCTAAAGCACATGTTGAAATGGGAGAAGACAGATGACGATGGATCAGAGTCAACTACTGGCTATGTGGTTGAAGGAACGTGAAATTCAAAATCAGTCTAAACATACCTTGCAAGCGTATGAGCGTGATGTCAGTGATTTTCTCCAATTTTGTATAATACGCAACTTGCCACTGCATGATGTTGAAAAGTCAGATCTGCGTGAATTTGTTGCTCATAAAGTGGAACAGTTTCAGCTCAGTCCAAGTAGTTTGCAGCGCATGTTATCTTCGATACGCCAATTTATGAAATGGGCAGAACAAGGAAATTATCTCAATTTTAATCCTGCAGATGATTTTCAGCTCAAACGCCAATCACGACCTTTACCTGGATTGGTCGATATTGAAACCATTAAACAAATCATGGAACAGCCTGAGCCGGAAAGTGAAACTCAACGGCAACTTTGGATACGTGATAAAGCGATTTTGGAGTTGCTCTATTCAAGTGGTTTACGTTTGGCAGAAGTGCAGGGCTTAACCATTCGAGATATTGATTTTAATCGCCAACTGTTACGTATTACGGGTAAAGGGAATAAAACGCGCATTGTACCTTTTGGTTCTAAAGCCAAAGAGGCTGTGATGCATTGGTTGCAATTATATCCTGCATGGCATGGTGATTTTGTCCCAGAAGCCCAAGTTTTTATCACTCAAAAAGGTAATCCACTGGGGGTAAGACAAATAGAAAATCGAGTTAAATTTCAAGCTCGACGTGCAGGTGTAAATGTCGATTTACATCCGCATTTATTACGACATTGCTTCGCTAGCCATATGTTGTCCAATAGCGGTGACTTGCGTGCTGTACAAGAAATGTTGGGTCATAGTAATTTAACCACTACACAAATTTATACCCATGTGGATTTTGATCGATTGGCACAAGTGTATGATCAGGCCCATCCAAGGGCACAGCATAAAGATTCGTAACAATTGCAAAAACGACTTTGGTACTCAGTGGTCTAAATTTTGCTTAAATTCACAGGCTGGATTTCACATTTTGCATCTTAAGGTGGTCTACTTCATGAAAATTAAATAAGGATGTGAAAAAATATTGGTAAAATTGACCGACATTTTGAACTATTGTCGCATTATAAAAATTCAAATTATCGGGTATAAAAATTGTCCATTATTGAATTGACGTAAGTGCTGAAGTGAAATTCGCCATTTACTAAATTGCTGTACCGTTAAAAATATATAGGCCATACCATGATTTCAGATATTCAAGAAAAATATGACCAGTTAAATGGTCAGCAAAAAGAAATTTTTGCAGGATACGGCTTACGCCAGATCAAACACTTTGTTGAAATCAGTTTGCCTGAAGTAGAAGCTGTATTGCCTGAAGGTGCGCAGCTACAAGGGATTAATGCCGATGGTAAAGTTCAGGCGTTTAATGCGGCGACGGGCCAATACTTTATTTGGATTTCGGATAAACAATGGCAGCTTACCAATAAAGCAACTGCTAAATTTGACAGTAAAGAAGATGCCCTCACCATTTGGCGTATTTTTGATTTGGCAAAGTATGAACTTATTGACCTAAGCCACATCCATCGTGACTTTTTGGAAAATCAGCCAGCCTAAACCATTGGTCAAATAAACAACTCATGGGCTATCTTCATTGGTTTTGGATGTTTAGCCCTTATGTCACCCGCACCATGACATGTTGTGATGCTTATGAGAAGAGCGTTAAAGTGTCTACCTCGTTTAGTTTTAAGCTTTCAAATGAACATTTGAGATAAGCTAGTGGACGTCTTTGCAAAACTTATGATGCTAAACAAAATCTCTAAATGCAAACCCATTTTGCTGTTCAGTAATTCAATTCGCTCAGTTTTGATAGCGAGAGCCTGTAAATCCAATCAGTTGTATTCTTGTTTAAGAAATTAAGCTCAAAGGCTCCTTAGATTGTGTTCGTTCATTTGCCGCAAATCATTATTTTTCTTTGCTTAAAATATAATGAAATACCGCATAGCTAGGTATTTGCATTCGAGGCTGTGAATAACTGCGTTACTACATTGTCATTATTGTAGTATCAGCCTCGTCGTTTTTAATGCTTGAGTTGCTCGTTGGCAGATCAATTGTTTGGTTACAAATCTTCTAACGGTAACTGGAAGCTTTGTTTGATGATTTGGCTAGGTAAATCAGTCTTTACACTAGTGATGCCATTTTTCTTGGTTAAGTGAGTAGACTGAAATTTGCGGTAACTTTCTAGGTCAGGCACCACTACTTTGAGCATTGCATCGCACTCACCCAAAATAATGTAGCACTCCATGACTTGAGGAAGTTCTTTCATCGCTTCGATAAAAGTATCGATGGTTTCAGCATCTTGCCCAGTCAACCAAATACGAGAGAATAAAATCAATTGAAAGCCAATCTTTTGTGGATCGACCACGGTGGTGTAATTCTGAATCACACCTGCTTCTTCGAGTAATTTGACCCGACGTAAACAAGAAGAAGGCGAGAGTCCAATTTCCTTGGCTAAGTCATTATTTTGCATGCGGCCATTATTTTGAAGTGCGCGAATGATATTTTTATCAATACGATCTAGTTTAACTAGAATTGACTTAGAAGATATCTTCATAAAATAGAATATAATTCTAAAAATAATATCTATTATAGAATATTTGATATCCTATTTTAAAGCGATTCAAACATACTAATTTCACTTTCAGGACATAGAAAGGGAAAATTGAAATGTCTGTATTTGCTTTGTTTGCCTTAACGGTAATTCCCCTTATTTTCACACCAGGACCCGATATGCTTTTTATCCTGTCACAAGTGATGGGTAAGGATGCAAAAGCAGGCATGATGGCAACAGTAGGTGTGTGTTCAGGTTACTTGGTTCACTCGATTTTGGTGGCATTGGGTATTGCTGCGATTATCGTGTCATTTCCACTACTCTTTGAAACAATCCGCTGGTTGGGGATTGCTTATCTTTTATATTTGGCAACGCATTTGCTGCGTTCAGTATTTAGCAGTAAAAAATTAAGTATTGAGAAAAAGTCAGCGTCCAACCCGATTAAAAAAGGCTTTTTTACGGCTTTACTGAACCCGAAAGGAATGTTGATATATTTTGCAATTTTGCCGCAATTTATCGATAAATCAGCGAATACCGTGAGTCAAGGTTTGATTTTGTCCTTCATTTTTATTGGGCTGATTTTTGTGGTGTATTGTAGTTTAAGTGTGGTCTTTGCACGTATTACACAAAAAACTGAAATCGATGAACGCAAACAAAAGTGGATCGATGGTACATCAAGCGGTTTATTGGCTCTTGCTGCGACATGGTTAATTGCCAATTAAAAACAGCAAATGTAAATAGAAATAATTGCCTTAACTAAAACCTTCGTGAAGGCGGAGGTTTTTTTATATGTGGTGAATATCGACACATATTAAGAATAAGAAAGAGAGAAAAACCCACCAATTAGCTTTGGAAAAGTGAAATTAGCGCTAAATTCATTATGCTTCTATCTTAAATGACAAGTTTAGATATGTTGCCGAATGTGTAGAGGGAAAGCTCTATTTCAGAAAGATTGATCGAAAATTGATATTAAATCAGATCTTTTGATGAGCTAAATCAAGTAAAAAAATAATAAAAATCAATGCTTAAAAAATAACTGAATAATGCGTTTTTTTAGATAACTGAACCATTCTTTAAAAAATGTGAACGATAAGTTCAAGGAAATTACGCTTTTTTACAGGTCTTTCGATAATTGTGACTTGACCGAAATGCCGTACACATTGCAAGATAGGGCACCTAAAAAATTTAAAGTGAAGAGTTAATATAACTTTTCTCAACATTTACATTTGCTAAAACAGCCGAGGATTACATGAAGGCTCTTGTTGCTGTAAAACGTGTGGTTGATGCCAACGTTAAAGTTCGCGTTAAGCCGGACAACAGTGGTGTTGACTTAACGAACGTTAAAATGTCAATTAACCCATTCTGTGAAATCGCAGTGGAAGAAGCGGTTCGTTTAAAAGAAAAAGGAACTGTTTCAGAAATCGTTGTTGTTTCTATTGGTCCTAAAGAAGCTCAAGAACAAATCCGTTCTTCTATGGCGCTTGGTGCAGACCGCGGTATCCTTGTTGAAGCTGACGACAGCCAGTTAGGTGCACTTGAAGTTGCAAAAATCCTAAAAGGTGTTGTAGACGCTGAACAACCTCAATTGATCCTTCTTGGTAAACAAGCAATTGATGACGACTCTAACCAAGTTGGTCAGATGCTTGGCGCGCTTTTAGGTGCTGGCCAAGGTACTTTCGCTTCAGAAGTTAAAGTTGAAGGCGACAAAGTACAAGTGACTCGTGAAATTGACGGTGGTTTACAAACTGTTGAACTTGCACTTCCTGCAATTATCACCACTGACTTGCGTTTGAATGAGCCACGTTATGCTGCTCTTCCAAACATCATGAAAGCGCGTAAAAAACCGCTTGATACTAAGTCACCTGCTGATTATGGCGTTTCACCTGCGACTAAGCTTAAAACTGTTAAAGTTGAAGCTCCTGCAGAACGTAAAGCGGGCGTACAAGTGAAGTCTGTAGACGAGCTTGTAGATAAATTGAAAAACGAAGCGAAAGTGATCTAATACAGAAGGATAAAAATCATGAGTATTTTAGTTATCGCTGAGCACGACAACAAAGCACTAAATGGTGCAACTCTTAACGTTGTTGCTGCAGCGCAAAAAATCGGTGGTGATATCACTGTATTAGTAGCTGGTTCAGGCGCTCAAGCAGTTGCAGACCAAGCAGCTAAAGTTGCGGGTGTAAGCAAAGTATTACTTGCTGACGACGCTGCTTATGCTAATCAATTGGCTGAAAACGTTGCTAAATTAGTTGCTTCTATCGGTGCGGGTTACACTCACATCCTTGCTGCTTCTACGACAACGGGCAAAAACGTACTTCCACGTGCTGCTGCGCTACTTGACGTAAGCATGATCACTGACATCATTGCTGTTGAAGGTCCTAAAACTTTCAAACGTCCAATCTATGCAGGCAACGCGATTGCAACTGTAGAGTCTGGCGAGTCTGTTGTAGTTGCGACTGTTCGTGGTACTGCATTTGATGCTGTTGCAAGCGAAGGCGGCTCTGCTGCAGTTGAAGCTGTTGCATCTACTGGTGATGCTGGTATTTCTAAGTTCGTTTCTGAAGAAATCGTGAAATCTGAACGTCCAGAATTAACAGCTGCGCGTATTGTTGTTTCAGGCGGTCGTGGTGTTGGTTCAGGTGAAAACTATCACACTGTTCTTGATCCATTAGCGGACAAGCTTGGTGCTGCGCAAGGCGCATCTCGTGCAGCAGTTGATGCTGGTTTCGTACCAAACGATATGCAAGTGGGTCAAACAGGTAAAATCGTTGCTCCTGACTTGTACATCGCTGTAGGTATCTCTGGTGCGATTCAGCACTTGGCAGGTATGAAAGAATCTAAAGTGATCGTTGCGATCAACAAGGATGAAGAAGCACCAATTAACTCAGTAGCTGATTACTGGTTAGTGGGTGATTTGAACACTGTAGTTCCAGAATTAGTATCTAAAATCTAATTTCTGAACGCAGTTCAAAACGCTCCTAAGCTTATGGTTTAGGGGCGTTTTTATTGTTTGAAGAATTAGTAGGTCTTCTTGGTTATGTTTAATCGATTAATTATACGTAAATGTAAATATATAAATTGCACTTAGATGTTTCATGCTTATGAGGGTAGTGGATTCTTAGTTTAGTAGTTCAAAATTCATATAGTGTTTCTTATTATTGGTATTAGACACTACTGTAGCGTAAGCTAAACGTATGTTGAAACTTAAATGGTAAGTAAGCAGGCGCAATCGCTTGGTAATAGGATGGAAATTAATAAATTATAAAAATACAAAGATTTAAAATAAAATAATAAAAATTTATCCTTCAAGTTTGAATCTTAAACTTAAAGCAAGCTTAAAGGATTGTGTATTTTGTGTTAACATTGCTTTTTTATTGAACTTGCCCTCTAGGCGGAGTCTCCCTTTGAAATTTGATTTTCAGTTACCAGTCAGTGTATTGGTGCTGATGATCTGCTGTTTACTTTTTCCTGTTTTACAAAGTATCTCTTTTCCTTTATTTGATGGAATGACTGTTACAGCAGTTGAATCGATCCAAGCATTGTTATTGCTGTTTTTTGCGATTTTTACTTTTTTCTATATTCGACCACTTGAAATGCAAGATGGAAAGAAACAATTTTGGTTGTGGGCTGTCGCATGGTGGTTGTTGCTATTTGGTCGTAGCATTAGCTGGGGGCGTGACTATTTCCCTGATGTGCCTAAACCGTATTTTCGTTTAATTTCGGTATTCATGATTGCACCAGTCGTCTTTATGCTGTTTTCGCCTTATTTGCGTCAAGAAATTGTACATAAACTAAAAACCTTGGCTTTGCCAATTTGGCCATTCGGCTTGGTGATATTGGGCTTATTTATTTCTGATGCAGTTGAGCATAGTCGAAGTCTCAGTTTTTTATTTTTGTACGATTTGGCTTATAAAGATTTCATCGAAGAAGTTTATGAATTTCCGCTTATTTTTGGTTTGTTTCTAACAGCATACCCATGGTTGCAGCATGATCATGTGCCTCAAGAATTAGAGGTCATGCAATATCATAAAGAGTGATTTTTATCACATTTATGCGCCTAAATTTGAAGCTTCGAAAAGATTTTTTTTGAACATTAAATAACCTCTATTCGTAGAGGTTTTTTTCACAGCAAATAAAATCAAAATGCTTAAAATAAATACAAAAAATCATGGTTCTAGTGCAAGATGATTGGCACAAAAATCAGGGTTTTTATGCTATACTGTCCGACTTGATTTTTGATATTGGTTCAGTATTTTTTGAACTAATTTTTACAGATTTACGATATATAAATGCGGGCAGAATTCTGCTTGTATAACAAGGAGTATGCATGAGCGTATCGGAAATTAGACCGATTGCCATTGAGGATGAACTGAAGAGCTCATATCTCGATTATGCAATGAGCGTGATTGTGTCACGTGCGTTGCCAGATGTCCGAGATGGTCTCAAACCTGTTCACCGTCGTGTGCTTTTTGCAATGCACGAATTGGGCAATGACTACAACAAAGCTTACAAAAAGTCTGCCCGTGTAGTCGGTGACGTCATCGGTAAATATCACCCACATGGTGACTCAGCTGTATACGAAACCATTGTTCGTATGGCTCAAGATTTCAGCTTACGCTATCAATTGGTTGATGGTCAGGGTAACTTCGGTTCTGTCGATGGTGACAGTGCAGCAGCAATGCGTTATACCGAAGTTCGTATGCGTAAATTGACCCACGAACTTTTAGCGGATCTTGAGAAAGATACCGTAGAGTGGGAAGACAACTACGACGGTTCTGAACGTATTCCACAAGTCATGCCAACACGTGTGCCTAACTTGTTGATTAACGGTGTAGCTGGTATTGCTGTAGGTATGGCAACCAATATGGCTCCGCATAACATGACAGAAGTCATTAATGCATGTCTTGCTTATGCCAACGATCCGCACATCAGCATTGAAGGGTTAATGGAACATATTTCTGGTCCAGACTTCCCTACAGGCGGTATCATTTACGGTAAATCAGGCATTGTCGATGCGTACCGTACTGGTAAAGGCCGTTTGCACATCCGTGGTAAATATCACATTGAAGAAGACCAAAAATCGGGCCGTAGCACGATTGTCTTCACTGAAATTCCTTATCAAGTTAACAAAGCAAAAACCATTGAACGTATTGCTGAGTTGGTCAAAGAGAAAAAACTTGAAGGTATTTCTGAACTTCGTGATGAATCAGATAAAGAAGGGATGCGTATTGCAATTGACTTGAAGCGTGGTGAAAACGCTGAAGTGATTGTAAATAACTTATTCCAAAATACCCAATTAGAAAATTCATTCAGCATTAACATGGTCTGCCTCGATAATGGTCAGCCGAAGTTAATGAACTTGAAAGATATTATCGCTGCGTTTATCCGTCACCGTCAGGAAGTGGTTACACGCCGTACCATGTTCGAATTGCGTAAAGCACGTGAACGTGGACATATCTTAGAAGGTTTGACGGTTGCTCTGGCAAATATCGATGCGATCATTGAAACCATCAAAACATCTGCAAATCCAAGCGAAGCGCGCGAACGTTTACAAGCGGGCGAGTGGGCAGGCGGAGGTGTTGTTGCCTTACTTGAAAAAGCGGGTGCGGTATCTGTCCGTCCAGATGAAATTGAAGGCGAAGATCCAGCACGTCCATTTGGTTTAACAGGTGATATTTATCGTCTGTCTCCAACCCAAGTGGGTGCGATCTTAGAACTTCGTTTACATCGTTTAACTGGTCTAGAACAAGACAAGTTACAAGCTGAATATACAGAAATTCTTGGTCAAATTGCTGAATACACGGCAATTTTGAACGATTTCAACTTATTGATGAACGTGATTAAAGAAGAATTGGCTTTAATCCTTCAACAATATGGCGATGCACGTCGTACCGATATCGTGGAATCACGTATCGACTTCTCTCGTGAAGATTTAATCCCTGAAGAGCAAATGGTACTAACTGTTTCTAAATCAGGCTATGCAAAAACTCAACCATTGTCAGACTACGCTGCACAGCGTCGTGGTGGACGTGGTAAGTCTGCAACTTCAATGAAAGAAGACGATTACATCCAACATTTGATCGTGACTTCAAACCACGCAACAGTGCTTTGCTTTACCAATGTGGGTAAAGTTTATCGTTTGAAAGTGTATGAAGTACCTCAAGCATCTCGTGGTGCGAAAGGTCGTCCGATGGTGAACTTATTGCCATTAGATGAAAACGAAACCATCACCGCTATTTTACCTGTGATTGATGCGCCGAAGAAATTTAAAGAACGCTTGGCTGACTTTAAAGCATTTGTAAAAGCCAATAGTGCACAGCTACAAACCAATGAAGTGATTAATAGTCATTTTGCTGGTTTAGAAGCTGCACTTGCTGAGACTGAAGACGGTGCAGATGACTTGTCTGATGCATTACGTGTTCAATTGAAACAGTTGGGCTTAGAGCTTTCTACCACTGATCTTGATGATGAAATCATCAATGACTTTGCACAGCAAGCAGAAGCCGTTCGTAAAAACTTCTACGTATTTATGGCAACAGAATACGGTACGATTAAACGTGTTGAGTTAGAACAATTCTCGAATGTTCGTTCTAACGGTCTACGTGCGATTGAACTCAATGGTGATGACACCTTAATTGGTGTTGCTATTACTGATGGCGAACAACAAATCATGTTGTTCTCAAACGAAGGTAAAGCCATTCGTTTTGCAGAAACTGACGTGCGTTCAATGGGCCGTTCTGCCAAAGGTGTCCGTGGTATGCGCGTGACCATTGGTGCGGCAGCTCAAGCTGAAGACGCTGAGGATGCGGATGTAGAATCTGATGATGAAGATACCTCTGATTCAGCTCTCATTAGCCGTATAGTGTCATTGGTGGTTGTTCCGGAAACTGGTGAGGTACTTTGTGCTTCAGCTAATGGTTATGGTAAACGTACACCAGTAGATGACTTCCCAACCAAGAAACGTGGCGGTAAAGGTGTTATTGCAATTAAAACATCTGAACGTAACGGTGAACTTGTTGGTGCGGTAGCGATTGATGCGTCTAAAGAGCTAATGTTAATTTCAGATGGCGGTACGTTGGTTCGTACACGTGCGTCTGAAGTGGCACAAACAGGTCGTAATGCTCAAGGTGTTCGTTTGATCCGTTTAGGTGAAAGCGAAATCTTAGTCGGTGTTGTGGCGATCGAAGCAGTTGAAGAAGACGAAACTTTTGAAGAAGTGGAAGCAATCGAAACTGAGCAACTTGTAGATGACTCAACGATTATTGATCAAAATGACAATGAATCAGATCTCAACGAGCCTGAAGAAGACTAATTGAAGATTGAGAAAAGAGGGCGCTACGGCGTCCTTTTTGATAGATGAATAGTATTAACAAAAATTTATATAAACAAGAATAGTGACTTAAATGTATTTCAAAAAATTAATTAGAACCAAAGGAATAGTCATTTGTTTTGCATTAATGGGATGTAGTGAGCCGACGTCTGTAGAGTTTAATGAAGGTATAAAAAAAGAATCATCTATTCCTTATAAGCTGACACCTTTGCAACTTAAACACATTGAGCAATTGTATGTTGCTATACGTGATAAAGATTTAGATCAAATCCAGAAAATAACAGATGAGAAGTTTTATCAAGCTTTGTTAGAAGATCCAACATTATTACCAGAAATATCTTCATATATTCCATATTTTGAAAAAGTTTTAGATTATAAAATGTTGGAATATAAAAGTATTAAAAATAGTGTGCATGGTGAACTAATTGAAGCAAACCTTAAGTATGAATACGAGCAGCAAACTGTATTTTACACCGTATTATTTAAACAAGATGATCCTTTGGCTAAAATTATCGGTAGTCATCTAAAGTTGGTACTTAAATAAACCCTTAGAATTTTCAGTGGTACTTTATTTAAATACATTAAAAGTGAAGCTCATTTACCTTGCGTAAGTGAACAGAGTTTAATTTAATGTACTGTCAACAAGTTGGAAAGAGAAAAGTTAAAGAGATATCTTAATTTTAATATCAACTTTGAAGTTTTATATATACTCAAAAGCTTAAATTAGGAATAAGTGTGGTTATGAAGGCAAATTTTTTGTTACTAGGTTGTGTCATAGCGTTGTCAGGTTGTGACCAAATTGGCCAAAAAGCATTAAATGCAATACCAGACCCAAGTGTTGAACAGACTGAAGTAGCCCAAGCTGCCTATGATCAATTACGTGAAGGCAATTTTGATAAGCTGTACACTTACTTTGAACCAGAACTCAAAGCGAAGTTTGAACAGAATGAAAAAGAGCTGCGTAAATTTGCACGAGGTATTCCGAAACAAGATTACTCACGTAAAAATATAGTGGCTAAGCACATTGAAAAATCGACTGAAAAGCCGTCTTTATATACAGTTACTTATGAGTACGGTTATACCAATAAAAACCTTGTACAGTATGATGTAAGTTTTGATAAACCCGCAGGAAGTAACAAAATTCGAGATTTTAATATTTCAGTTTTTGGCGAAAAAAATAAATAAAATTAGGTAAAAATAAAACAAAGCTGTAAAAAAGGACGCCTAAGCGTCTTTTTTATGTCATCAAATTAAGCGGCATCTTTTAGATGAGAGGCATAATTTTTTTGTTTTTCAGTATCAAATTGGCCTTCCCATTTACTGATCACCAGTACCGCAAGCGCGTTACCAATCACATTCAGTACAGTACGTGCCATATCTAAAATACGGTCAATACCTGCAATGAATGCCAGACCTTCAAGTGGAATACCGACACTACCGAGAGTCGCCAGCAAGACCACGAAAGAAACGCCAGGTACACCTGCAATCCCTTTAGAGGTAATCATCAAGGTCAGGACCAGAATCACTTGTTGGGTGATTGTCAGATCAATCCCGTAAAGCTGAGCAATAAAGATAGCCGCAATACTTTGATATAGGGTCGAACCATCGAGGTTAAATGAATAGCCAATTGGAATCACGAAACTGGTAATCGGTTTCGGAGCACCATAAGCTTCCATTTTTTCCATAATACGGGGGAGGACGGTTTCAGAACTTGCAGTTGAATACGCGAGAATCAATTCATCTTTTAAGATCTTGATAATGGCCCAAACACTGAAGCCACAAAATTTAGCAACTGCACCTAATACAATGAAAATAAAGAAGAAGATTGCACCATAAACTAAAACTGCGAGTTTAAGCAGTGGCACAAGAGAGCTGAAGCCGAAATTCGCAACAGTCGCTGCAATCAAGCCGAATACACCAATAGGGGCAAACATCATGATCATGTGCGTAACTTTAAACATCGTTTCAGAAACAGCGGTCAACACTTTAATTAAAGGTTGTTTTACTTCCTGATCAAGCGCACCTAAACCTACACCAAACATCACAGAGAAAAAGATGATTGGGAGCATTTGACCACTCGTCAAAGCTGCAAAAAAGTTAGATGGAATAAGTGAAAGTATTGTTTGAATCAAACCATGAGAATGTTCACTGACTTCATGTGTTGTTTCTTGATACTTTGAAATATCGACTTGCGTCAATGCAGACATATCAATGCCGGCACCAGGTTGGAATACGTTGGCTGCAACTAAACCGACTAAAATAGCAACGGTAGTAATGATTTCAAAATAAATAATTGTTTTGAAACCAAGTTTACCTAAGTTACTACCGTGACTTGTATTGGCAATACCTAAAATAAGCATCGACACAACAAGCGGAATAACGATCATCTTAATAAGGTTAATAAAAATTGAACCTAAAGGCGTCAAAAAGTTATTAACTAAAGCATCACGATATTCAGGAGAATAGTGTAGGAAAGCACCAACAAGTATACCTAGAATGAGAGCAATCACGATTTGCCAGGCAAGGCTCACCTTAATCTTTTTCATACATCAGCTCTTATGTCAGATTTGGGAGAAAAAAGCCCACAGTCATCCACGAACAAATGTTGCAGACAGACTGAGTCCGCCATGACAAAAAGTTCTGAATAATTTGGGAGATAAATACGACAATATTTTGCAGTTTTTATGAGAATACAGCTAACCATTTTGATCAAAACCAAACTGTTTGATCGATAAATTATCATTTTTAGTTGTATAAACGATTCGATTGTTAAATTTAATTTATAAAACGAATAAAATTGAGTTATTAATAAACACTTCACAAAATCTCTGATTTACCTAGAAAGATCGAAAAACTAAATGTGAGCCTGTATTTTTCATTTTTATATAGAAGTTTGCTTTATACTTGTGAGGCAGATAAATCAGTGAAAATTCTATAAATCACACAGATTATCCGAACTAAATTTTAACTTTATATATTTTAATAATAACCAGAGGGCTTGTACGGTGTTGAAAAAATTAGTCGTCATCATCACTTTAATCTTACCTATAACGGCTTGTGAAAAAATCGGCGATTTCTTGATTGCAAAATTCGAATCAAGCCTACCAAGTGAGACAAGCTCACAGCGTATCAAGTCAGAAAAATTATTCGCAGCACTACACCAACCCCATCAAGATAGCTTTTTGGCATTGGTTGAAGAAAATGTTCGTGATGCGATGCTGGCAGATCCGGAGCTGTTCTCGCGTATGAAAAAGCTGATTCCAGCAGGTCAACCTAGCGCTGAGGCGGAAGTGATTCAGCGAATGGCAAATACTCGGCTGGGAGAAGGGGAGACCACAACGATTGTGTATAAATATGATTATCCGCAAAAAGAACTGTATATGAGTGTGGTCTTTGCAGGTCATGATGGGACGATAAAGTGAAAGGATTCTGGCTTGAAAATGCTGCAGAAAAAGAATCAGATGATTTGGTTACTGAGATCACTTCAGATGCAGATGATTTTGATATTCAAGTGGATGAGGCATCGACTGTGACGCCAAATGTATACAGTTAATTGGCGACAGAAAGCATTAAAATTTGAGACATGCTAAGAAGCAAAGCGTTCGAGTCCATGATGAATAGGTTTGAACGCATTTTGCTTGAGACCAGACAAGTCTTACAGCACAAAAAGCTTTATCTTTTGGCAAACTTTAAACGCCAAACAGCAAGACATAAAAAAATCAGTCCAATACTTGTGAGGTAAAGCAGTTTTGGGATGACGATTACTGTAGGCACACCCATCTGATTGAGTTGAAGGAACAGTTGTATGCCTTGGGTTGATGGCAACACCTGAGCAAGTATTTGCATCCATTCAGGCATAGCTGCATGCGGCCATGCCGTTCCCGAAAGTAGAAATAGCGGAATAGAACTAAAAACGATGACATGTCCTGCACGTTCTGGCAGGTCAAGAAAGGTGGCTAAATAGAGCGTCATCGCAATAATACAACTGAGGAAGATGGGTACAGCAATGAACATGCTCCAAAAATTTCCACCTCGTGGATAATCATTCAGCCAAAAAGTAAAACCAAATAAATAGAAGCACCCTAAAGTCCCGATAGTCAAAATACACAAGAAGATGCCAGCCAATTGTGTATAGCTCGGACGCCAAGTGGTGTTTTGTCGATAGGTCGCAATCAGCATGCACAGACCCAATAAAATCGTCTGATGAATAATTAAGGGTGCAACCGCTGGGAAAATATAGCTACCATAGCCTGAAAGTGGATTAAATAATGGAATCTTATGGATAGATAAAGCCGGGCTAAAATCGGATATGCTCTGGAATTTTTCTGCATATTCGACGAGGGTATTTTCCATCGAACTGGCTAAACCTAAGCCAATTTTTTGTGTCTTCAGAAAATTTGCAGCACTGAGATATAAACCAATTCCACCGGTTTCACCACGGCGAATGCTATTTGAAAGATTACTTGGCAGCAGTAAAATTCCGTCAGCTTGCTGACTTCGAAGCATATTTTCAGCTTCAGCAAAATTACCAGTCACAGCTCGAATTTCTACATTGGGACTATTGGCTACGGCACCAATAATCGTATTGGTGAGTATGCTTTGTTCCTCATCCACCACAATGATAGGGAGCGATTCTGCATGTTCCGCTTGATAGGCAATAGGATAAAAAAAACTGTAAAGAAAAACAGAAAGCACTAAGGTGGTAAAAATCGAACTGTGCTTCACAATATCTTTAAAGCTTTGAATATAGTGTCTGAGCAAAGTTGATAGAAATGACACGATTACATTCATATGATTTGCTCCTTCAGTACTTTCCGTAAAAAGAAGCTGGCAAGAACCAAATAGAACAGACAGTAAATGATCAGGGTGACAAGCGGTGTGATTGAAATAGAGATTGGGCTACCAATGACCCATTGTTCTGTTTGTAATTTGGCATAAGGCGTATAGGGAATAATATTGGCCCAGAATTTTGTAAACATCGGCGCGTTATTCAGCGGCAATGTCACCCCTGCAAAACTCAGTGATGAGCCACCATACACAGCGATAAAACCAAAAGATTTGGTGAGATCACGTGTCGCCAAAACTACAGTAGAGCTGATAAAGGCATAGGCTGTATAAAAAAACAATTGCCCGAGCAAAATGAGCAATAATGAACCCTGAACAAACCAACCTCGAAACGCGATTAGCCACAACATCCACGCCCATGTCCAAGCGGTAAAAATGAAAACATAACTGAGATTTTTAGCGATTAAAGCTTGAAAGACAGAAGTCGGTTTCACCCATTGATTTACAGTGCCATATTTGATTTCTTGACCAACCGAAAATGCGACACAGCAACACAGTAGTAAATGTAGAATCGCAGGAATCATGTAGGGCTCTAAATAGAACTCGTAATTTAAACCCGGATTGTATAAGGGTGAAATTTTGACATTGGGCGTCGGTGCATCAAGGTAGGGAATGGTATTTTCTAAATACTGATGACCACTAAAATCGGCCATGGCTTGCAGTGTACTCAGTAACATGGCTGATGAAATACTATTGCCGACACTAAAATAGCTTTGGTTATAGGCAATGCTGATTTCTGCATCTTTTGCTTGAACCAGTCGTTGCTCTGCGCCAGCAGGAATATGAATATAGCCCCAAATTTGAGTCTGATTTAAAAGCTTTTCAGCATCGTCCATGCTCGGTGTAATGGTGGCTACTTTTAAAGTATGGTTGAGCTGCGCAAAATGAGTAATGTTACGGCTTAAACTGCTTTGATCTTGGTCTATGATCGCGATGGGTAAATGATCTGGTTTGCCTTGAGCAAACATATTAGTAAAGAGCAAAATCACAAGGGCAGGGGCAAGTGTGACCATAGACAAGTCCCATTTATGCTGCATCAAATAGCGAAACTCACGCAGAATGCCCCTAAACATTATTTACGCTCTTCAATTTTAAACAACACGCTCATACCCACTTTTAAGTCAGCAATCGGCTGAGCGGGTTTCAGTTGGACTTTAAAACTACGAATGTCATAGCCGCCCGTTTGCCGCGTGGTTTTAATCGTTGCAAATTCACCTTCGGCTTCTATGTGATCAATTTTAAACTCGGCAGATTTGTTTAGCGCCGGTATAAATCCTTGCATGGTCTTGAGTTGATACACTTGAGCATACTGGTCTTCACGTACATTTAAGCTAATCCATAAGCTATCATCTTGAATCAGGCTTACAACGGGCACACCCATTGCAACTAATTCTGAAACTTTGCCATAGGTTTTTGAAATAGTGCCATTGGACGGTGCAAATAACTTGGTTTCAGCCTCAAGTGCATTGGCTTCAGCCAACGCGGCTTGCGCAATCTTGACTTGGGCATCTGCCGAGCTTTGTTGTTGTGGTGTACTGCCACGTTTTGCACGCGCATATTGTTGATAAGACGCTTCTGTCATTTGTGCAGCAGACACTGCGGCAGCTTGCATTTCATCACGGCGTTGTCGTGAAATGACACCTTCTTTATAGAGGTTTTGACCACGTTGGTAGGTGGTTTGCGCCAATTGTTGCTGTGCTTTTAGACTTTGCCAATTGGCATATAAACTATCAATATTTTCTTGTTGAGAGCCACGTTCAGCTGTGGATTGCAGTGCTTGCGCAGATTGGAGTGCAGCTAAAGCCTGTTGTTTCTTTGCATCGACTTCGGGGCTGGTTAAACGAACCAGTGCTTGACCTGCTTGTACTTTTTCACCGTCATGCACATATATTTCTTCAATACGACTAGGTACTTTAGTACTAATGTGGATGGTTTCAGCCTCAACTCGACCTTGTAATTCAACCTGCTTGGGCTGATAACTTTTCCATAAGCCAAATGCAATCAATGCCAAAAGCAGAACTAAGACAATGCCAATCACGAGCTTGATCAAAGCAGATTTATTGCGACTTTGCACTGAGCTTTTTTTCGTCTCTGCATCAGTATTGGTATTCACTTTCTTTGGAGTATCCTCAGCAGTATTTGCTGTAGACGAAACGTTTGAACTCGAGACATTGGATTGGGATGTTTCAGCATTCGCAGAGGCATCTTCTTGGTGATCAGTTGGTTCCTGATTCATATTGTTTCCCCTCGGCTAAACTTAGCGAATATAGTCGGTGTGTGATTGATTGATATAGCTTTGGAACTGGTCAATGCTCCCGTGACTTTGTAGCAGTGTTGCGAGTGACATCACGTATTTATAAGCATTGAGCGCCATTTCACTTTGTAGCCCACTCAGTGCATTTTGTGCATCAATGACTTGTGTGGCTGTTCCCATATCTTCCTTAAATGAAAGTTGTTGGATTCTTAAATTTTCTTGTGCGGCTTTTAGATTTTGCTGTAACAACAGGTGACTTTGCTGAGCGCTGGTGACTTCATTAAACGAGCTATAAATCAGACTTTCAATTTCTTGTTTGGTACGTTCAGTCATTAACTCAGAAGCATAGCGTTGAAGTTCGGCAGCTTGTACGGATTTGTTTTTATCAATACCTGAAAATAAGTTGTAGCGAGCGGCAACACCAACGATCCAGTTTTGTTTATCGTCGAGACTATATTCGCCAAATGCAAAGACGTTGGGTTTTTTTGCTGCGCTTTGGGCTTTCACATTAGCACCAGCCAATTGACTGTCCAATTGCATTTTACGCACCAAACTAGACTTATCCTGATAACTTTTTAGTAAGGCGGTTATATTTTGATTGTGTTGCTGATTGATAAATAATGGCGTTGAAAGATCAGTAATTTGGCTGCTTTGCATTAAGTTGTTTAACTTAAATAAGCTAGAGCGGAGATTCGCTTCAGTATTTTGAAAAGTTCTGAGCGCATTATTCTTCGCCACTTCAAATTGCATACGCTGGCCTTTGCTAATGAAACCCTGTTGTTCCATTTTGAGTGCATTGGCATAGTGTTGTTGCATCGCATTTAAATTGAAGCGGCTGCTTTCGACTAATTTTTTTTGTAATTGAGCATTGAAGTAGGCTTGGATTAATTCAAAACGTTGCACATCTTGTTGTTGTTCACTGCTTATCGCGCTGCGTTTGGCTTGGATATTGGCAATTTCCTTGGCGCTAGACGTTAACCCACCGGTATACAGCGGCATCATTACGGAAACGGTAGGGCGGATCACTTGATCATCTAAGACCACTTGGGAAGAATCTGGAATTAATCCGACACCATCACGGATTGGCTGTTGCAGACTGTCTTTTAATGGGTCTGCCAAATCACTCGGTAAGCTTTCATCAATTTTATTATTAATGCCATTACTCAGCGTTTGTTCTAAGTTGTTTTTTAAGGCGCCGAGAGGAATATCGAGTTCATTATGAAAGGCATAGGCACGGACGTTTAAATCCACACGAGGTAAACCAAGGCCTTTAATGGCCTGAGCTTGAAGTTCGGCAGATTGTTGTAGCGCTTGGTTGGCCTGAGTACTATACGAACTAGTGAGTAGACTTTGTTCTGCTTGGCTATAACTGATACTTTGCGCAAGTACCGTGGGGCTAAAAAAGCCACTGAAACAACCAAGGCCAAGCAGTAAACCTGAACGAAATGTATGTTTAATTTTTATAGAATAATCTGTTCGAGGTAAAGGCATAAAAATACACTCACAGCTAGGATGGGTTCATTATAGTCATTGTGATGAAGTTGGGTAAATTCACTAAGTTGTTGTATTGTTTCATATACATATGTAAATAAATTTTATCTTTGTAGCGCACATCATTTTTCTCACATCAAGACCTTAAATTAGCATCAATTCAAGGGATAAAAAATATCAGTAAATCTAATAATTTGAATTAATAAGAATTAATTTTGATCTTTATTGAAATTTTGACTTTAAATGTCAGACAGCATTGGAATATTTTCAGCTTTAACTACTGCAAGCACGCGTCAGATATGGTTAAATGCCATCATTTTATTGTGTTTCACTTTGAAAGGAAAACTCATGCGCGCGTACAACTTCTGTGCTGGTCCTGCTGCATTACCCACTGCCGTTTTAGAAAAAGCTCAAGCTGAAATGCTTGACTGGCAAGGCAAAGGCCTTTCGATCATGGAAATGAGCCACCGTAGTAAAGACTATGTCGCTGTGGCAGAGAAAGCAGAAGCTGATCTTCGTAAGCTGATGAATATTCCAGACAACTATAAAGTGTTATTCCTTCAAGGTGGCGCATCACTTCAATTCTCTGCGATCCCATTAAACCTATTGGGTAAAAACAGCAAAGCAGACTATATCCACACTGGTATTTGGTCTGAAAAAGCGTTGAAAGAAGCACAGCGTTATGGCGACATTAATGTCGTTGAAGCGGGTACCACTATTGACGGTAAACTTGCGATTACTGATCAAAGCACTTGGAACTTATCTGATGATGCGGCTTATGTGCATTATGCAGATAATGAAACTATTGGCGGTCTTCAGTTTGCCAATATTCCTGAAACAGACAAACCATTGGTTGCCGATTTTTCATCGAGCATTTTATCTGCACCGTTAGATGTATCTAAGTTCGGTTTAATCTATGCAGGCGCTCAGAAAAATATAGGTCCTGCTGGTTTAACTTTGGTGATTATTCGTGATGATTTATTGGATCAAGCGAAAGCAGATATTCCAAGTATCTTGAAATATTCAGCTCAAGCGAAAAATGGTTCAATGGTGAATACACCATCAACTTATGCATGGTACTTATCTGGCCTCGTTTTTGAATGGTTACTTGAGCAGGGCGGTGTAGACGCAATTTATAAAGCGAATATGGCAAAAGCTGAATTGCTTTATGGTTATATCGATTCAAGCGATTTTTATGCAAATCCAATTGCAAAAGAATTCCGTTCAATCATGAACGTACCATTTACTTTGGCGAATCCAGATTTGGAAAAACAATTCTTGAAAGAAGCTGAAGAAAACCACTTGCTTAATTTAGCCGGTCACCGTTCAGTGGGTGGTATGCGTGCAAGTATTTATAATGCTGTTCCGCTAGAAGGTGTTCAAGCACTGGTTAACTTTATGGATGACTTTGCAAAACGCAACGCATAATTGTAAAGGCATAAAAAAACCGGCAAATGCCGGTTTTTTTATTGAATAGATTAAAAAATAAAAGTATGTAAAACGTATGCACAAATCAGCATACCTAACATAAAAAATAAGCAGGACATTGGCTCGATTTGATATCGAGATTCCATGTGATGGTCAACTTGCGATAAGTTTTCTTCTTGCACGACTTTCATAGATATTCTTTCCGATCTATTTATCGTTAATTACTATTTCTTAAACGCATTTTTAACATAATTATTTGATTAAATAAAGTACTATCTGCCGTAAACTTACTAAACTATTTAGTTTATTTAAAAATAAGCAACTGAATTGATAAATTTAGTTTCATAAATTTCCTATCTTATTCATTTATATTAGATTTTTATATTTTATCCTTTGTAGATGGATTTATTTAGCAGCATTATTTTGAATTTAATATTGTGGATAAGTTATTTTAATTTGAATTTAAAAATAGAATATATTGACTGGTTTATGGATAAGAAATATTCAATCATTTAAATATTCAGCGAATACACATGATTAGCGAGAAATAAAAAAACCGCACTGAGGCGGCTTTTTTTATGTGAAATTGGTTTTTTCAGTTTAAATTAGGCTGATTTTGCGTAAATATTGGCTTGTATCCACAGGTTGCCACGAATATATTGCCCAACATTGAAATCTTTATGCGCCGGATTTCTTGTTGCAACACGAACAATCACCGCTTCTTGGTTTTCTTCGTGGATTAAGGTCACATCATACAGCGTATAGTCTTGCTCTTTAAATTGCATGGCAGTTTTGCCAACAATATGCCCTTGGAACCATGCTTCGTCTTCTTGTCCGAGGTTTTCACCATATAGGTATGCAACCATTTTAGAAAAATCGACGGTGACTGGTGCTTTGTCATCTTCAGACTTTGGTTGCCACGCTTTAATTTGTTCGTGTAAGTCTGCAGGGGCAACACCGTTGTTTGCTGCCAATATATCGTTTAAAGCACGATGATGTTTAATCGATGCAGGATCATCAACAACAAGCTGTTCATGTTCTGCGACAGCTTCGAGTTCATAGGCCCAAGCATTGAGTTGCACACTGTAGGTTACATCTTTTTCATATTGGTCGTGATTGACGCTATATAAACTATCAAAAGCATACACACTGGTATTTGCGCCTAAGTCGAGGCAAAGCACAGCTTGCGTATTGGATTTACAGGTAATAATACGTTCAATGGTGGCTTTGGTTTTATATGGGCTATCAAAACTTGGAAATGCAGTTTTAACGGCTTTAGGTTTATTATTTTCTACAGCAATCACTTGGCAAAGTTGAATAGACGCTTGAGATGGACCTTGAATCAGCCATGTACTTTGATCCATATCAGATTCTTGTGCACATAAGCCCATCGGCATAATGGGTGCATCCAATGCCTGACCCAGCCAAACTGGTACATCCGTTGTCGGGTTGCCGGTGAGCAAATTCCAATGTTCAACATGACTACCAAAAGTTTGATCTTCAATAGTGATAATTTCAGGGCTATTTTGTTTTTTCATATGCACAATTGATATTGGGTTGGTTTCATAATTAATAAATCGAGGGTTATTTGAAATTTTCAAGTCACCGACGTCATATTTATCATGAAATCATGCATAAAAAATGTTTTCAGTAGGATTTAAATGTTAAAGCATTGGAAAATAGGCTCAACTTTGGCTCATTTTGCAGCTTTTCGATTCTCATGATTAGAGAAATGTAGATCCATTCAGCGGATGCAGATCCCCAAATTGTCATGTAGATTTGTTACTATGGGCCATGTTTAAAAGTGAATGGAAAATCAGTGCTGCCATTTAAATTATGGGTGGATGCAGATGCGTTACCACGCATTTTACGTGATGTAATTATTCGTGCTTCTGATCGTTACCAGTTAGAAGTCACTTTTGTCGCCAATCAAAATGTTGGGATAACGCCTTCGGTCCGAATTAACTCGATTCAAGTCATGAGTGGGGCAGATGCAGCGGATAAAGAAATTATTCAGCGCATGAAAGAGCACGACATCGTGATGACACAGGATATTCCACTTGCTGCTGAAGTGATTGAGCGGGGCGGTATAGCGATACATCCTCGGGGTGAGATTTATACCACAGCAAATGTCAAAGCACGTCTACACTTACGCGACTTTATGGATACTTTACGAGGCGCAGGTGTGCAAACCGGTGGTCCAGCCCCGATTTCAGAACGTGATAAGCGCGAATTTTCTAGTAGCTTAGATCAAACCATTCAAAAGCAAAAACGTAAAACGGCGCAGAAGTAAAAACCATGCCATCTAAAACAAATCTAGCGACGACCTATGCGTTGTTGGTGTTCATTTGGTCGACTACGCCACTTGCCATCGTTTGGAGTGTCAGTGATATCAATGCGTTTTGGGCACTGACATTACGCTTTTTTATCGCATTACCCTTGGCTGTCGCATTATTGTTTATTTTTAAACATAAACTTCCGATGGATAAAACCTCGCTGCACAGTTATTTGGCGGGGGCATTTAGTTTTATTGGTTCTCAGATTTTTACCTATATGGCAACGGCCTATCTCAGCTCAGGCATTATTGCCCTGATGTTTGGTTTGGCACCAATTATGACGGGTCTGATCGGTCGTTTCTTCTTTCATACCTATCTGCATCGCTTGCAATGGATGGGGATGTTGATTGCCGTCTGTGGTTTAGCCATTATTTGCTTAGGCGGCAGTGATCAGCACGTACAGCCTGTTGGCATCGTCTTAATGTTAATGAGCGTATTCGTCTACTGTATGTCGATTTTTTGGGTGAAAAAAGTCAATGCGCCATTGCAGCCCATGTCTCAAGCCACGGGTTCGATTCTTATCTCAGCACTATTTTCTGCTGCAATGCTACCGTTTATTTGGCAATATGCACCGACACAGATGCCTTCGACCAAAGCACTCATTGGCTTATTTTATGCAGTGATTATGGCTTCATTGATTGCAATGTTTTGTTATTTCAAACTGGTACAAAACATCAAGGCGACAACTTTGTCTTTAACAACGGTACTCACACCCATGCTTGCTATGCTCTTTGGTGCTTTACTGAATGATGAAAAATTATCATTGATGGTTTTACTTGGTGCTGTGATTCTATTATCAGGCTTGTTTGTTTATTTTTATAAAGATTTTCGGGCGAACAGAGAGCTCGCCCACAAATTAAAACATTGATTAAAAATCACTCTTTGTTTTGGGTCAGTGCGATACACTCTGCAAGTTTGACGCGGTCTTGAGGGAGCAGTGTGATAAAATAGGCACCCGTACGGTATAAGTTGCTTTCTTCTTCACGGCTATAAACCACTTGCGCAGTTGCCGCAATATGGAAGAAATTTTCAGGGTGGCTTAAGGTCACATGGATATAAGTACCTTCTTTAATCGCGCGTTCACTAAAAAAGCTCAAACCAGTCTCTGAAAAATTCACATGCTCAGGCACTGGTAACATGCTTTGTACAATTGCGTCGTATAAAGAACCCGTAATAAGGTTTAACTTTTGGTTAAATAAGGATAAGATTCGAGCAATTTGTTGATCTTTCTCAGCTAATTGTTCTAATTCGTAGTTGAGTGCATGATCAAATTGATCTAATTCAGCAAGTAGTAGAAAATAGCGCGGCAATACAAAATTAGGATCGTAAGGATCATTCAGTGCAACATCATCAGAGATAATCTGATAGTTGATGCGCAAAGCAGCATCGATACGCGACATTACACGGCGTTCAGTTTGAACGCTTTGATGCTGTAAATTTTCCATAATATATATTACCTCGGACTAGATGGTTATGTTTAAACCAATCTCGCTGTATATAGGGTTGAGATACACTCGCGCTCGGCGCAGTAACCACTTTATTTCTTTTATTGCTCTGGTATCCATGATCGGCCTCACGCTTGGTGTGGCAGTCCTTATTACAGTTTTATCTGTGATGAATGGTTTCGATCGTGAGCTGAAAACTCGTGTCTTAGGAATGATACCTCAAGCCACTGTTTCTTCAACACAAATTTTAACAAATTGGCCTGAACTTGCAAAAAAAATTGAGCAGCATGAGCATGTTCAAGGGGTCGCACCATTCACCCAATTACAGGGAATGTTGACGGCACAAGGTCAAGTGTCTGGCATTATGGTCAGTGGGATTGAACCGCAGTATGAAAAAAAGGTATCAATTATCCAAGACCATATGGTGGAAGGCAGTATCGATAACCTGAAAAAAGGTGAGTTTGGTATTGTCCTTGGCAAGCAAATGACAGATGCCTTGGGTTTAGGCTTGAATGACAGTGTGACCTTGGTGCTTCCTGAAGCAACACCTTCTCCGGCTGGGGTAGTTCCGCGTTTTAAACGATTTAAAATTGTGGGTATTTTCAGTATTGGTGCAGAAGTTGATTCGATGATGGGCTATGTAGCCCTGAACGATGCGTCGACTTTATTAAGACTGCCAGACGGTGCACAAGGCATCCGTATGAAGTTGGATGATATTTTTGCAGCACCACAAGTCTCTCAAGAAATTGTGCGTGATCTACCTGCAAACTTCTATGCTTCAGATTGGACTTATACACACGGCAACCTGTTCAGTGCGATTCAAATGGAAAAGGCAATGGTAAGTTTATTGCTGTTCCTGATTGTATTGGTTGCAGCATTTAATATCGTGTCTTCATTGGTGATGGTGGTCACTGATAAAAAATCCGATATTGCCATTTTGCGTACTCTAGGCGCTTCACCGGCTACAATCACGCGGATCTTCATGGTGCAAGGTACAGTGATTGGGGTGATTGGTACGGTGTCTGGGGCAATTTTAGGGATTATCGCTGCATCTAGTATTAGTAATTTTGTTGGTTGGTTGAATACAACACTGGGCTTAAATATGTTTGATGCTTACTTCATCAACTATTTACCGTCTTATTTAAGATGGCAAGATGTTGTGGTGATTGTGTCCTTATCATTGGGTCTTAGCTTTATCGCGACTATTTATCCGGCTTTACGTGCAGCTAAAGTTCAACCTGCAGAGGCTCTACGCTATGAGTAATTTAGTTTTAGATGCCCAAAACATTACCAAATCTTTTACTGATGGTAAGTCTACAGTCGATGTAATTCGCGGACTTTCATTACAAGTCAAAGCAGGTGAGTTTGTTTCAATTGTTGGTTCAAGTGGCTCTGGTAAAAGTACGTTGTTGCATGTATTGGGTGGCTTGGATCGTCCAACATCGGGTCAAGTGTTGATTAATGGTCAACGCTTTGACACTTTAGGTGAAGCAGAGCGTGGATATATCCGTAATGAGCATTTGGGTTTTGTGTACCAATTCCATCACTTGTTGCCTGAATTTACCGCGTTTGAAAATGTGGCGATGCCATTAATGTTACGTAAGTCGAGTAATTTCAAAGAAGTCAAGCAGCAAGCTGAATACCTGTTGGAACGCGTTGGACTTTCCCACCGCATGACGCACAAACCCGGTGAGCTTTCAGGCGGTGAACGTCAACGTGTGGCTTTGGCTCGTGCATTGGTAGCAAAACCTAAGTTGATGATGGCTGATGAGCCAACAGGGAACTTAGACCGCAAAACCGCGGTGAAGATTTTTGAGTTGCTATCTGAGTTGCGTAAAGAATTTAATATGGCCATGTTAATCGTGACCCATGATGAATATTTAGCTCAATCTGCTGATGCGATTTTGCATATGCAAGATGGTTTATGGGTAGATGACTAAGCGCTAAATTGATTTCGCAAAAATTAGTGGATTAAGATTGTTTGATTGAAGCTCACCGCGGTGGGCTTTATTATTGCCAGCACATAATAAAAATAATGATGACTTATGTTGCAAAGCTTTTGTATTGGCTGGATTTTAGGCATTTCTTTTATGGGGTTCAGGTTTTGGAATCCACATATTTCGACAGCTCAGTTGCTTTTTATTGTTCTGATTTGGCTAGGTTTACAGCTTTGTATTTCACCAAAACTAAAAAGTATTTTTTTGAAAATCTTACAGCTCAGTACAAATCTTTGCATGGGCGCAATTCTCGGCTTTAGTTTTGCCAATACTCAACTCGATCAGCGTTTGGCATTGGTTGAACATCAGAGCAGACAAGGCGAATTTATTGCGTATATTCCACAGATCAGCCAACTCAAAGACCAAGCAATTCAGCAAAAAATTGAAGTGCTCAATATGAATCAGCAGATTCAATATTTTATGGCATATTTACCCAATTCAATTTTGCAAAATAATGAACAGACGATTCAGTTGGTCCCTGGACAATACTATCGTATGTATGGTGAGTTACGACCTACCCAAAGCTATGTGACCGAAGGTGCATTTGACCAAGAAAGGTGGAGCATACAGCAAAATATACATGCCAGTTTAAAGGTGAAGTCGGTTGAATTGATACCACCTCAACATATGACTGCGATGGGTTATGGCCAGCAATATCAACGACATCAAGGTGTGTTACATCAGTTCAAAATAAAAGTCGAAAAGCAGCGTTTATATTTAAGAGCGTTTATATACCAACAACCGCTGCAGAATCATGGCTTGCTGTTAGCGCTGCTTACAGGTGATAAAAGTTTACTCACTGAAGGCACCAGTGAATTATTTCAACGCTTTGGGATGAGTCATTTATTGGCGATATCTGGTCCACATGTACTTGTTTTTGCCAGCATGCTTTGTTGGGCGATGCAGTTAGGTATTCGCAAATATTGTCCCAAAATTTATCTCAAGTGGCCTAAACAATATGTATTGGTCGTGCCCTTTATCTTCTGTGTCCTTCTATATTGTGCATTTACCGGTTTTGAAATACCGGCGCTGAGAACGCTGACGATCTGCCTTGTCGCCAGTAGCATGCTGTTGTTACGGCAAACCATTCAGCCTTTTCAACTGCTGGTTTTTAGTGCCGCTATTTTATTGCTAGTGGACCCCTTTAGTATTTTATCCGCAGCATTTTGGTTGTCTTATGGCGCATGCTTTATTTTACTGCGGATTTATCAAACCTTAAGGAAGCATTTACTGGCTCAAACGGACGCCAGTTTTTGGCAAAAGTTAAAGCATTCAATGTGGTTGATGGTGGAATCACAATGGAAAATCTTTGTCGCTTTATTTCCATTGATGGTGATTTTTTTCAAGCAAGTGACTTGGATTAGCCCACTAAGTAATTTATTTGCCATCCCGTGGTTAGGGACTGTGGTGGTTCCTTTAGATATCATCGGAGGGGCACTTTCTTATATTTCTACACCTTTGGCGCATTTGGTTTTTTTATTCAATGATCTGTGTTTGGAAATATTGCATGTGTTTCTCTATGGCTTAGATCGACTCTTTGCACCAAAAATGCACGATGTCGCATTGACGTCAACTCAAATCATACTGTTGATACTCGTTGTAGTAATCTTATTTTTACCTGAAGGTATCTTGCCAAAATATTGGGCGGTCATTGCCTTTTTTGCTCTGTTTATCCCATGGAGAAATTCAGCAAACTTTCAACTTTCAATTCTAGATGTGGGGCAAGGGCAGGCGATCTATATCCGTTCTGTAGATCATCATATGATGGTAGACTTCGCTGGAAACTATGATGAAAGTCAATTTAGTGTCGGGCAAAATATCATCCGGCCATTTTTGAGTGTGAATGGTGTCCATCGACTAGATCGGGTGTTATTGACTCATTTAGATCAAGACCATAGTGGTGGCTTTTTCTCATTGGAGCAACAGCTTGATATCGGGCAGCTTTCAAGCAATGAGCGAGTACAAACCACGAACCAAGCTCCACAGCGTTTATGTCAACGTGGTCAGCAGTGGAATTGGGATCAGCAAGTATATTTTGAAATACTCTCGCCAAAGCCTGAAGATCTGACAGATGCCAAATGGAATGCCAATGAACGTTCTTGTGTTCTATATGTCACGGTCAAAGGCGTCAATGGCCCACGACATTTTCTATTGATGGGGGATGCCGGTTGGGAGACGGAATATCAAATATTAAGTGATTATCCAGATCTAAAAGTCGATGTCTTGGTGCTTGGGCACCATGGTAGTCGGCACAGTTCATCCTATGCATTTTTAAACCATTTTAAGCCCAAGTTGGCGATTGCTTCCGCAGGGCGCTTTAATCGTTATGGACATCCTGCAAACATGACACAAACACGTCTCAAACAATTAGACATTACACTCTTGCAAACTGCACAAAGTGGAAGTATCCATTTCAAGCAAAATAAACAGCAAATTGAACTAATTGAAGAGCGGACAAAGTATAAATGGCTCGATCTATATCGCAGGCTATCTAAAGAATCCGAATAGAAAAACTACTTCAAGTATATTGCTTGAAATGTCATTCTGCCACATTTTTTATTGTTTGAAGTCTTTGATATTCCTCACGAATATCACGAATGCGTTGAGCGGCTTCTTCATCACTAATATTGTATAGATTTCTCAATTTTGGGTTGGCTTTAAAGCGTTTATAGCTCCAGTGATAATGCTCTGGATAACGATGAATTAAATCTTCCACTGCTTTAAAGATAACTATAGAGCCATCATCTGCATTGCCTTGATAGATATTCTCATCCATAGGTTCGATATGCATATCAAAACCATGATTATCGTTACGAATGGCATACAGTAAGAGCGCACGAGCTTTGGTTTTTTGAATTAATTTTGCACTTAAATTGCTGGTTTTTAGTGGAATACCAAAGTATGGAATCATTTCGCCGCCGGCATTGGGGGTATGGTCTGGCAAAATCACAGTCGTCCCACCTTGTTTTAAGGCTTTGAAAATCTGACGTACACCTGATTCATCCGTAGGAACCAATATTGCTTGCTCACGGCTTCGAGCAGCACGGACAAAATTGTTGGCAGATTCGCTTTTTACCGGCTTGTACATGATGGTCATTTGAGTGTACTGCGCAACCCATGCATTCATTATTTCCCAAGTACCAAAATGTGGTACTACGAGTACAACGCCTTTTTTTAGGGCGAGCGCTTCATGTAAATATTCAGCGCCATGTACGTGATGAATCCGTTGAATATTTTTTTCTGTACTTGCACCCCAAATATTAAAAAATTCAAAATAAGAACAAAGTTCGTTTCGAATCGCTTGTTTAGTGAGTTGAATGCGAGCTGACTCTGATAATTCAGGCAATGCAATTTTGAGATTGCGTTGAATCGTAGAGTAGGTTTTAGAGATTTTTAAAACATTGACTAACCCAGCCAAACCTTTTGCAATTAATCTTGAAATTTGAATAGGTTGACGGCTGATAAATTTTAACAGGTGATATGTGGTGTCCTGTGAATTTTGGTCGGTCATCTTATTTAAGTCTGAAAGAAATGAAAGAAAATTTAAAATAATTATAGGGGAAAATGAATTGATTAGACAGTTATAGCGATTAGCGTGTATATAATGACTACAAATTAACGATCAAATGGGTTTTTTTATGTCCGAATGGCCACCAAAACCTGAAGAAAAACAGCAAAGTTCTTCAAACAATATTCAGCAGCCAACTGGAAATGAATGGAAAATATTAGAAAAAGCCGTGCTTTCTTCCGTTGAAGAACAACGTAGAGCACGTAGATGGGGTATATTTTTTAAATTTTTAACCTTTGCTTATTTGCTATTTATTATCATTGCGATGGCAAAAAGTTGCAGCATGTCATCATCTGATCAAGCAGCGACAGCGGGTTCACATATTGCCGTGGTTGATATCATTGGGACCATTGCAGCGGACAAGCAAAGTGTAAACAGCGCAAATACCATCAAAGCTTTGAAAAAAGCTTATGAAAATAAACAAAGCAAAGCGGTTGTTCTAAATATTAATTCACCGGGTGGTTCACCTGTTCAGTCTGATGAAATTTGGCAAGAAATTCAGTACTTGAAAAAAGCCCATACCGATAAAAAACTGTATGCCATTATTGGTGATACAGGCGCTTCAGGTGCGTATTATATTGCGTCTGCGGCAGATGAAATTATTGTCAATCCTTCAAGTTTAGTGGGTTCGATTGGCGTGATCATGCGAATTATGGTGTTAGTGGTTTGATGCAAAAATTCGGTGTAGAAGATCGCACCATGACTTCGGGTGAGAACAAAGCCATTTTATCCATGACTCAACCTGTAGATGCGGCACAAAAAGCACATGTTCAAGGTGTACTTGATAATGTTCATGCGCATTTCATTAATGCAGTGAAGGAAGGTCGCGGTAAGAAATTAAAATCAAATGATCCAGCTATTTTCTCAGGTTTATTTTGGACGGGTGATCAGGCTGTGAAGCTAGGTATTGCTGACCGTACAGGTAGTTTAAATAGCCTGAAACGTGAATTGAAAACTGAAAAAGCCGTGAACTACACCATTGAAAATAGTCCGTTTGATTCTGTACTAGGTCGTATGGGAAGTTCATTTGGTCAAGGTTTGGCAAGCGCATTGTCACAACAGGTTCAATCTGAAAACAGCACGAAATTACAATGAAACCGTTAATTCATTTTGCGCACGCCAATGGCGTGCCATCACGGGTTTATCAAAAATTGTTTGATTTACTGAGTGATGAATATGATGTGATCTATGTGCCGTTACTTGGGCCAGATAAGCGTTACCCAATCGATAACCATTGGAAAAGCTTAACACAGCAAGTCATTGACAGTATTGTACGTCAGGCCAATGGTCGTAAGGTGATTGGATTAGGTCACTCATTAGGTTCGGTTTTAACATTTCAGGCTGCTTTACAACGCCCAGAATTGTTTGAACAAGTGTTAATGATTGATCCGCCTATGATCATGGGGAAAGAGTCTTTTGCTTTGCACATCGCAAAACTCCTCAAACTTAAAGTCCTCGATAAAATGTCCCCAGCAGGATTGTCGAAGCATCGTCGTGATCATTGGGACAGCCGTGAACAAGCAGCAGAGCTTTTAAGGCCGAAAGGTTTTTATAAAGATTTCGATCCAGACTGTTATCAAGCTTATATTGATCATGCCTTGATGGACGATAAACTGCGTGGTGGGGTGGAGTTGACGATTTCACGTGATGATGAAGTTCATATTTTTCGAACCAATCCTTCACTGTGGTGGTTACCTCATGCTCAACCGCAAGTACCTGTACAGCAGTTAATTGCAGAGCAGGGACCATTTTTAGCTCGGCACTTTCCACAAATGGTAGAGAAAAAATTTGCGATTCCATTTAAAGTTGCTGCGGGGAGTCATATGTTCCCCTTGGAACATCCTGTGGAAACTGTGGAATTGATCAAAGATTTACTTAAATTGTCTAAGCGTCATCATTGAACCTTAAAAACGACAACACATAAAAAAAGCACTCTATAGAGTGCTTTTTTTATGAATGAAACATTCTACTTTTGAGATTTATTTCGCATTTTCAAATTGTAAAACAACTTTGTTTTTGGCATCTAAAAATTTCAAATGATTTTTAGAGGCATCATAATGAGTAACTTGGCTCAATGCCTGCGAAAAATGTTGAGGAATATTTGTCGCAGTCAAACACTCTCTTTGTGTTGTAGCAAGGTTTGAAAATTGGATTTTTGTGTTTTGCACAGCGTAACCGCCCATGAATCGATTACAACCATCAGAACCACTTACACGAGTATCGTCGAAAGTGATGGTGGGTACGTTCGAATTGTTAGGGTCAGCTTCAAGCTTAACGCCTTGAATTTCACTCGCAACCCAATTTTTGTTTTGTAATTTATCTAAATTACGATCAGTAGCCGGATTTGATGTCGTAGCACAACCAATCATACCCAGTGTTATACATGCACAAGTCGCCAGTGTGATGGATTTTAACATGTGATTTTCTCCACTTTTTTTTGAAGGATGTAATATTTCTAGATTTATAAGGTTTACTAATTGCAATATAAGCTTATTATTTTAATGATGCTAAAAGCTTTAATTTAACTAAAAACTACATATTGATCATAAAGTTGAACATTCTGCAAAAATGGATTTTAGATTTTAGATTTTAGATTTTAGATTTTAGTAATAAATAGAGTTTTATTTGGCACTGAAAAACAAAACGCACCCTAAGATGCGTTGATTGTTAAATTATACAGTTGCTTAGAACTTACAGAATTGAACAGGTTGTTGCAAAGGCTCGCCACGATATAAAACACCGTTTTCAGTGTGTTGAATGGTGCCATTACAAATCCATTCTGCCACTTGAGGGTAAATCACATGCTCAAGCACGTGAACCCGATCTGCCAGACTTTCAGCATGATCATGCACATTGACTTTAAGCACGCCTTGAGCAAGCGCTTGACCAGCATCCAGTTCTGCAGTCACATAGTGAACTGTACAGCCATGGAAGACATCACCGGTGTTTAAAACACGTTGATGAGTATGCATTCCTTTATAATTTGGCAGCAGAGAAGGGTGGATGTTAATCATTTTTCCTTCCCATGCTTTGACAAATTTTGCGCTTAAAATGCGCATAAAGCCTGCCAAAATGACCAAATCAACATCCCAGTCGAGCAGTTGTTGATGCATCACATCATCAAAAGCTTCACGACTTGGATATTGCTTATGTTCAATGACTGCAGTTGCAATCTTTGCTTTTCTTGCACGTTGCAGTGCAAAAGCGTCAGGTCTATTGGAAATTACCCCAACGATTTGACCTGATAGATTGGCATCGATCAGGGCTTGCAGGTTAGATCCGCTGCCTGAAACAAGTACAGCAATTTTAATCATGAACGTTGCTTATGCGAAAACTACACGGATTTTTTCGTCAGCGCCTTCAACAGATTCAGCATTATCTGCAATGTGACCCATTGTAAATGCTTTTTCGCCAAGGCTATTGAGTAATTCAACAGTTTTGTCAGCATCGGCTGCATCAACCACGAGAACCATACCTACGCCACAGTTAAATGTGCGGTACATTTCAAATTGTTCAACACCACCTTCTTTTTGAAGTAGTTTGAATAATTCTGGCCATTCCCAAGATGCTTCATTGACTACCGCTTGAGCACCATTTGGCAGTACGCGAGGTAAGTTACCCGGTAAACCGCCGCCTGTGATGTGCGCCATAGCGTGTACATCCACTTCTTTCAATAACTGAAGAATTGGTTTTACATAAATACGTGTTGGTTCCATTGCTGTATCTGCAAGTGGACGACCATCAACGATTTGAGTAAGGTCAACGTTTTTCACATCTAAAATTTTACGAAGAAGTGAGTAACCGTTTGAGTGTGCGCCAGAAGATGCAACACCAACTAAAACGTCACCCGCTTTAACTTTAGAGCCATCAATAATTTTACTTTGCTCAACTACACCTACGCAGAAACCTGCAAGGTCATAGTCTTCGCCTTCATACATACCTGGCATTTCAGCAGTTTCACCGCCAACCAATGCACAACCTGCAAGTTCACAACCCGCACCGATACCAGTCACAACATTTGCTGCAACGTCAACGTTGAGGTGGCCAGTTGCATAGTAGTCAAGGAAGAACAGTGGTTCAGCACCACATACAAGAAGATCGTTTACGCACATTGCAACCAAGTCTTGACCGATTGTGTCATGACGGTTCAAATTCAATGCTAAACGTAATTTTGTACCAACACCATCTGTGCCAGATACGAGAACAGGTTCTTCATAACCTTTAGGAATTTTACAAAGAGCGCCGAAGCCGCCTAGGCCGCCCATTACTTCAGGACGTGCAGTACGTTTCGCGACAGATTTGATACGATCGACTAACGCGTCGCCCGCTTCAATGTCGACACCTGCATCTTTGTAGCTTAAACCAGTGTTTGGGGTAGAAGTTGAGTTGCTCATAATGAAGTCTCCGCATTCGCGCGGGGATTATAACCTGAATATGCAAAACTCTTATGCTATTTCGCACTAAAATGTTATCTTTATTAAAATATTTTCCTTTCTATAACGATTACATTGAAAAAAGGTGACTTTATATGGGTGATCGCACCTTGCGCCGAATATTTATTCTTGCTGGGATAGCATTGATCATATGGGTTTTATACTTATTAAAGCCTGTAGTTGTTCCTTTTATCGGCGCATTTCTAATTGCATATTTATTTAGCCCTTTAGTCGATAAATTACATAATATTGGCTTGCCGCGCTGGTTATCTATCAGTTTGGTCTTTATTGGAATTGGTGTCGCTATATTCCTTGCAATGTGGTTCCTCGTACCACTGGTATGGGAACAGTTGATGTATGCAAAAAACAATATTCCAAACAATATTCATTGGGTCAACTATACATTCCTGCCGTGGTTATCAGAGACATTTAATCTTGTACCGATGGAAATTGATACAGAGCAAATGTCAGCAGCGATCATGGAGTATATTCAAACCAACTATAGTGCAGACAGTATCCAAGCCATGTTGTTAAAAGTGGCACAATCGGGTCTGAATTTCATACAGATTGGTGGCACGATTGTCTTAATTCCAATCATAGCTTTCTATTTCTTATTAGATTGGGAGCGTATGTTAGAAAACATGCGTCGACTTATTCCACGTAAATATGAAAAAAGCACGCTCACAATCGTGGGCGAATGTCATGAAGTTTTAGGTGCATTTGTAAAAGGCCAATTCTTGGTAATGTTCTTATTGGGCGTTGTTTATGCGGTTGGACTCCAATTAGTCGGTATTGAGGTTGGTATCATCATTGGGATGATTGCGGGTCTAGCCAGTATTATTCCGTATTTGGGTTTTGCAGTAGGTATTATTTCGGCAATTGTGGCTTGCCTGTTCCAATTCGGTTTGGATTGGGTGCATTTGGCCTTAGTACTGGTGGTATTCATGGTAGGGCAGGCAATAGAAGGTTATATTTTACAGCCTTTCTTATTAGGCGACAAAATTGGTTTGTCTCCTGTGGCAGTGGTATTTGCAGTCCTTGCAGGCGCGCAATTGGCAGGACTCCTCGGAATGCTCATTGCACTACCCGTTGCAGCGATTATTGTGGTCTTATTACGTCATGCACGCGAAAATTACGAGAAAAGTAATTTATACCGAAATGATGTACTTGTCGTAAATGATGCTGCAAGTGGCACTTTAAACGTAGAAACCAATCAAGTTGCTGTCGATATTGAGCTCAAAAATCAGTCTGCAAATTCGCTGCAAGATCCTGAAATTTCGAGTAACATTGAAAGATCAGAACATAAAGATTGATAAGGCCAAAATATAGATATGCGTCAATTGCAGCTAGATATAGAACCACAACTCGATGCCCGAATTAGTGATTTTTCTGGGCCGAGTTGGGGGCATGTAATCGATGGTGTTCGTCAGTTACATGCTGGTTTAATGAATCGTTTCTATATCTATGGTGGAGCTGGCACAGGAAAAAGCCATTTACTGTCTGCAATATGTGACTCCTATTTAGAAATTGGCAAATCAGCAATTCAAGTTTCATTGCTTGAATTGCTAGATGCTCCCACTGAAGCGATTACTTCGCTCGATCGCTATGACTTAGTGGCTTTAGACGATATTGAAGCGATTAGCGGAGTTCCACATTGGCAAAAAGCTGTTTTTCACCTGATTAATTATAATAACGAAGAAGGTGGTCAATTGGTCTTTTCATCTCGGCTGGCGCCCATTGAACTCAAACTTGAACTGCCAGATTTACAGTCTCGATTAACTCAGGCTGTCAGTGTAAAAGTACCAAATGGTAGTTTATACGCAGACCGACAAGCACTCGTAAACTCTGTTTTGGCGCGACGTGGCATCCATATGGATCAACAAATTGTAGATTATTTGTTGGCACATGGGCCGCATCAGGCATCCATTTTACTTAGATCTTTAGAACAACTGATTCAGATGTTAAAAGGTGAAAAAGTCAAATTGAGTCATGCAAATTTAAGACAGATTTTTGCCCTAATTGATGAATATCGGTAAGCAATAAAAATTCTTGAGTAATTACTCAAGCTGTGACAAAGTACATAAAAATATTTTAATGTTGCAAGGATTGTGCAACTTAAGAATAAAAAGATAAAAAATATTTAAGGAGATGGATATGCTCAAACAGAGCATAGGTATTGGCATGCTTCTCATAGCAGGTCATGCATTTAGCGCAGAAATTATCGTTACAACCACTGAAGATGTTGTAAAGGATGACAAGGAATGTTCACTTCGTGAAGCCATAGAATATATCAATAATGGTATGCCAGAAGCCGGATATAATGGTTGCGGGGGTAAAGACGCCTATGCCTCAATTTCTCTGAAAAAAATGAAGTTTATAAACTCACTAAAAAAATTGATATTAAAGCAGAACTGAATCTGAAAACGGCTTATGACAGTAACGTCAATGAAGATGTCGTACTCGGTCTTAATAATGCCGTCATTGAAATGACGGGTAAGGATCAAATTTTTAATATTAATGATGGCGAAAAAGAACTACTTGCGATCAATTTTAAAGAAATTTCATTTAAAGGATGTAAGCAAGATCAATGTGCTGATAAAGGCGGCATCATTTTTAATAATGAAAAACTCACACTTGAAAATGTAAAGTTTGAAGATGGTTATGCACGACTTGGTGGTGCAATCTACAATGTTGGATTCTCAGAAGATGGCGCAGCTGTAGCAAGCCGTCTATATATACGAACCACGATTTTTCAAAACAACAAAGCGGTAGATGGTGGTGCAATTTACTCAGAAGCACCGGCTTATGAAATCTATACATCTTTGTTCAAAAATAATGAAAGCACTTCTGGTCGAGCGATTGTTTACAATCAAAATGGGCTCGCAGACATCAGCAAGTTGGTGTTCAGTAACCCTCAAAATATCATTGCCAATAGTACCTTTTTCAAAAACAAAGGTTTTGCTATCAACTTACGTGATGGCTTAGCACTCAACAATATTACTGTACTGAAAAACAGTGGTGGTATCGAACTAAATAGTACCTCTGAACATGCTTATTTAGCCAATAGTGTGGTGATTGGTAATGCACTCAGCGGTACAGCTCAAGATTGTAAAGTCGTGAATTCAGGAACAGACCAATCTGTTTTTTATAACAACTTAGTGGCTGCGAGTTGTCCTGTTGGACCTGCTGCAAATTTAAATGATGTGTGGTCTGGGACAAGTTTAATCGCGGGTGAAGATGAAGGTAGCTGTAAAACCTTAACAGAAGATCGTAATGCACTTTTCTGTCCATTTACCACAGCAAATAACGCATTTATTGGTTATTTACGTCCTCGTATTTTATTAGATTACGAAACGATTTTCTCAAGCCTGATATTAAATAAGGGGAAGACAACAGCCGATGGCAATGAGCATCATGTGTATTGTGAGTCTTCTGATCAGCGTGGAAAAAATCGTAATTTGGATGATGTCTGGTGTGATCGTGGTGCCATCGAAATTGTGGTTCCTGTGAGCATGCCTCGCTTAGGTAAAGACATACGTACAGGTGAAGTGGCGAAGTTTAATATCTTAGACGCTTTAGGTGACAGTGATTTAATTCCAAAAGAAGAATGTACAAAAGTGATGGGTATGGCAAATCCAACAGGTGAGCCATGGCAAGATGGTTGTCCAATAGTTGTACAAAGCACCGAATCAAAAGGTAAATTTACACTGAATTTGAATGGTGATTTTGAATACACGCCAAATGGAAATTGGCATGGCGCAGATATTTTTGAATTGCGTGTGGTGACGTCTTCAACCCGTTTTAATACTTCGGCAAAAAATTATTTAGCTGCAGAAGTGCGTATTTTCCAAGAACCAAACAATGAAATGGAAAGTAAAACCGTTAAAACATCAGGTGGTGCTCTAGGCTGGGCAGGTATTTTTGCACTACTTGGCTTAGTTGGATTTCGTCGCTTTAAAAAATAGTCTGGATAGAATTAAGGACAGCACATGAAAAATTATAAAAAAGGATTGCTGGCGGTCATGGTCCTTGCGGCTATGTCATCTATGGCAGCGACAAGTAACATCATCAAAGTTACGACCTTTGATGATGAAAATGGAGAAAATCTCAATCAATGTTCTTTACGTGAAGCAATTGAAACTGCGCGTAAAAACAAATCTTTTGGTGGATGTAATGTCGGCAATCCAAATAATGGGCAGACCGATTATATTCAACTTGAAGCAGGTGAATATCTTCTGACCAAAGGTGAGTTAGTTCCGCTCAATCAGATCGTGATTGAGGGGAAAAGTCGCTTTAACTATGATTCAAAAAATTTACTGACGCAGAAATTTCCTGCCTATGAGGATATTAGAACGACGATTAATGCCCAAGGCAAATCGCGTATTTTTAATACTTCACGCTCAGAAGCCAACTTTATCGTCAATAATGTACGCCTTACTGGCGGGATGGCAGAAGACCGTGGTGGTGCCTTGTATTTAGGGGGAGCATTTACCTTAAATAATGGTGCAATTGAAAACTCTCAAGCCAAAGTTGCTGGCGGTGCAATCTACTCCGTTGCGCATAATATGTCGAAAAAAACATTATTGGTGAGCAGTTTAGTTCAGGGCAACATCGCACCTAAAGGTAGTGTTGTCGCTATGGATTGTATCGGGAACTTGGGGGATACCCAGCCTGAAATTGTGTTCCAGCAAAGCAGTATTATTCAAAATGGTTCATCGACGAGCAATAGTGTGATGGACTTCTGTGGAAATGCCAAGGTTGAACTGACAGCAAATACGATTGCAAAAAACCAAGCAAATCCAAGTACGGGTAGTATTATCCGCGCCATTTCTCAGGGAACGGAACGTTTAAGTGCTTTTTCTAGCTTCGTTTTAACCAGTAATACAATAGTCGAGAACAATGCGGCTAGTACCTATTATTATGATAACAATGGTACAAAGGCTTGGTATTTCAATGTATTGGCCTACAATACTGGTGGAAAATCTTGTCGTTATCTGAATAATGCAGTACCTGATAATGGTCAAAAATTTGTGGCAAGTAATAATGCATTTGAACTGGCAGCCGCACAGTGTGATTTACCCGAAAGTGTGCTGAATAGTACGGAAAGCTTTCTGCAAAACCATGATGTAAGTAGCTATGCTATGGGGACTTTGTTAAGCGCCCTACAAACAAAATCTGCTTATAATTTGTATTTACCTTTGTATTATCCGAAAGCGATCGGCAGTGGTTTTGACTTAATCAATCTTGGCTTAGACGGCTGTAGTGATGCGGATCAACGGGGCATTTTGCGGATCACAGATGGTACTTTACAGTTATCACCTACGCAAAGAAACACATGTGATATTGGTTCGGTTGAGTTAATGAATTTAACCGCAGCAGATATGGCAGATATTACCAATGAGTCTTTAACAGCTCTGCAAGATAAGTATCAAAATACAATTGATGCTTTGAAAAAGGATATCGACGATCCAGATTATGCAGAATACAAAGTTGCCAATCAGGATGATTTAACAAAATACGAAGCGGTATTAAGTGCATTAAAAAATAACCTCAAATATCGTGCAGTTTATTTTGATCCATTCCCAGCATCATTACCTCAAGAAGAGTCTGTGAACGGAAGTGCTGAAACACGACAAATTGCCTTAAATGCTGACAACTATACCGTGACGACTTCACCAATCGGCATTGGTAGTGAAATTACAGTGTCTAGTACAGGCCAAGCAAGTATTGTGGGTAATCCACCACATGACCTACACTGTGATTGGGATGTGGGAATAAAACAAATCGTTATATATCGCACTAGTGGGGCAACAACAGCGCCTACCGAATACGGTTTTTGTAAATATACCTTAAAACAAAAGACAGGGAGTCAGGCGGAATCCTCTGGTGTGGTCCGTGTGGCATTTAAAAATATGACCCCAGTGGCCAAAGCTGCTCAATACACAATTAGTCCGTCAAATAATTTGTCTGTTACCGTCAATAATTTATTAGAAAATGCTAATGCTAATGATGATGGTGATGGTCCAGTTGCATCTATGCCAGCGGGCAAATCGGTATGGCATAAAAATGAAGAAGGCCAAATTATTCCAATTCGTTTTACGAAAATCCCAGCAGGTTTGAACTTTGAAGCTGAGTATAGTGGCAGCTGTCCAGCAAGTTATTTAAAGGAAACCTGCTACGGTGGCAAGATTACCTTCTCTGTAAAAAATGGCTTTAGTCAGTTTGACTATCCTGTTGAATATAGCGTTGTCGATAGTGATGGCATTGCCTCAAGTAATGCAATTCTGACCCTTAAGAATACCGCGAAAAACACCAACTCTTCTTCTAGCGGCGGTGGCTCTATGGGATTATTTGGGCTGTTGACACTGATTGGTTTAGGTATGTATCGTCAGCGTCGGTTGAGCAAGTAATACAATAAAAAAGCCTCGATAAGAGGCTTTTTTTTATGGCTTAACTAATGTAATTGATTTGATTTTCGCAACATGCTGCTGTTTTAGATTAGTGAACGACAGCGATAGGCTGTAAATATTTATTGATATACTCATCGCGAATAGCAGGTCTTTCATCAGGACTAGCTTTTTGCATACGTGTCGCGAGTTCTTTACGTTCTAAAGTACTCATTTTTTGCCAAGTTTCGCGCATACGTTGCTTTTCACTATCTGGAAGTTGAGTGAACCAATCCATGCGCTGTTGCAAGCTGACACGTTGATCTGCAGGAATCTCTTTGAGTGCCTGATACTTTTTAATTAAAGCCTGTTGTTCTGCTTCAGATAGCGAATCCCAAGTTTCATTGACTTGAGTATCTGCATCTTTTGAAAATATCCAAAAGCGATCAAAGCCAGCAAAACTGGTTTGCAAAAAACTAAAAGCACAGAATGCAATTGCTAATTTTTTAGCTGCCATGTGGAACTTTGTCCTCACCCAGAACCATCAACATTTCAAGATCTTCTACCATTTGAGGGGAGAGCTTAGGGGTTGAAATCACTTGATTTTGTGGTTTGTCATCCAGTACAGTCGCATTCGGTAAAATGACGAAACCTGCAATTGCTGCTGCAAGTGCAAAGCCAGACATTTTCCAGAAACCATAACGAGAAGTTTCGCGCTGATGAATATCTTCAAGCACGTTATTCATGACAGTTGCTTTGTCTTTATGGTGCTGTGCGAGTCCATCAAGTTTGGAAGTTACTTGCTTTAAGAAATCATCTTGTTTCATTCGGATGATCCTCCCATATGTGGATTCAAATGTGCCAAAGCGGTACGTAAACCTTGAATGGCACGGTGGTAATGTGTTTTCACACTGCCTTCAGAACAATTCATAATTTCTGCAGTTGTATGCGTATCAAAGCCTTCCCAAGCTCGCAACATAAATGCTTGTTGCTGGCGGACTGGAAGTTCTGCGATAGCATCTTGTATTTCCTCTGCAGTGACAGCCTGATCCAGAAAGTCGAAGGGGTTTGGTGTAGATTCATCTACCACATCCTGTATCTCGACATCGTCGTCATCTAGGCTGACTTTTCTAAATAAGGAAAACGGCTGCGAACGACGTGCTTCTTTTCGACGCCAGTCTTGCAGCTTGTTATTTAAAATGGTGTAAAACAGGGGATACCATTCCTCTGTGGACTTTTCAGCATAAGCTTTATGTAAGGAAATAAAGGCTTCTTGCACCAAGTCCATGGCAATGCCATGTTGACCGTGCGTTGCACTTTCCATCATTACTAAAGCACGCCCCGTCACTTCATTCATGAAGTTTTTCAGGCGAGACTCAGCTGTGCTTTTTAAAACACTGCTGTCTTGCGTCTCGGACTTTTTGGGTGCTAAATCCATAGAGATGGAAAATCCTGTCATCGGATACCCACCATTATTTCCATATTCATATACAAATAACGATGGAAATAACGGTTAGGTTGACAAAAAGAATTATTATTTTTTCTAGTGTAGTCTATTTTTTTCAGGCTTAAGCGCTAAATACAATAAAATAACGATTTTACTGACGCTGACGTACCATTTCAAAAAAACAGATCGAGCCAGCAATGGCTACGTTTAGTGATTCTTGACCACCCGGTTGAGGAATCGCAACGGCTTCGGCATGTTGTAATGCATACTCAGAAACACCTTGACCTTCATTGCCTAAAATCCACACACATTGTTTGCGTAAATTTTTGCTATATAGGTTTTCAGACTGATGTGAGCTTGTTGCATACACTGGAATTTTGAATTTCGTCAAAATATCTTCAAGGGCAATATTTTCAAAGGTATTTAATGAAAAATGTGCGCCCATACCTGCGCGTAATACACGCGGTGACCAGAGCGATGCAGAGCCTTTGGTACAAACAACTTGTTCAATACCTGCTGCGGCAGCAGAACGGAGTAGGGTGCCTACATTTCCTGGGTCTTGAATATTGTCTAAAATTAAGGTGTCTTCACTGAAGTTAAGCGCTTCACTTGAACTTGGTAAATCCACAATCGCTAAGCAAGCAATAGATGTTCCAAGTGTACTGATATCTTTATATAAAGATTCACTTAGAATGAACACAGCACCTTGATATTGTTCCGCAATGCGGTCGAAGTCGGCATGATTAATTGCTTGTTCAGTGGTGAAAATCGATTTGATTGGACGTTTTGAGTCTAACCATGACAACACCAAGTGTGTGCCTTCCAAAACAGTTTGACCTTGTTTTTTACGGTAGGCATTTTGTTCAATTAAGCCACGTAGGTGCTTAATTTTCGGGTTGTCTTTTGATTCGAGATAAATCAGAGCCATGGGGGAGATATCCACGAAAGTCAGCAAAAATACTGACTTTCGTTATAAGAAATTAATTATGGTATGACGTAACTAGGTCAACTTCGTTTTTAGAACCAATAATCACAGGAACACGTTGATGAAGTTCTGTTGGTTGGATGTCTAGAATGCGAACACGGCCTGTTGTAGACGCACCGCCAGCTTGTTCCATCAACATACTCATTGGGTTTGCTTCGTACATTAAACGTAGACGACCTGCTTTTTTCGGATCTTTGAAGTCGTATGGATACATGAAGATACCGCTACGGCAAAGAATACGATGAATATCACCCACCATACATGCGACCCAACGCATATTGAAGTCTTTTTCACGCGGGCCAGTTTTACCTGCAAGAAGTTCGTCGATATAACGTTTTACAGGTTCTTCCCAGTGACGTTGGTTCGATGCATTAATTGCATATTCTTTAGTGTCTGCTGCAACCGCAATCGCATCTTTAGTTAATAAGAATTCTTTGCTTTCTGGATCAAAAGTAAAGAAGACTACGCCAGCACCGACAGTTAGAGCCATCATTGTTGATGGGCCATACAGTACATAACCTGCAGCCGCTTGGTTAACTCCCGCTTGCATGAAATCTTCAGCTTGCGTTACGGCATTTTTTGCAGGAAGAATTGAGAAAATTGTGCCAACACACATGTTGATATCGATGTTGCTTGAACCATCTAATGGGTCGAACAAGACAAGATAATCACCATTTTCTTGAGCTGGCGTGAATTCATCTAATTCTTCAGATGCCAGACCGCCGACATGTGGATGAACTTTTAATGCATCGATGAGGTAATCATTTGAAATGACATCAAGTTTCTTTTGTTCTTCACCTTGAACGTTTTCGTGTTGCGCGCTACCCAATACACCAGCCAAAGCACCTTTTTGTAAAAGAAGGTCGATGTCTTTGCATGTATTACCAATTGTTTCAATAACTTGTGCTAATGCAGGAGTAAGATTACCACTTTGTTGTTGTAGAAATTGGGAAAGGGTGAGATTTGACATAACCGGAAAACTCCAAATATTAATTTATCAAAAATGATAAAAATGTGATTGTGCAACATTTTAGATGAGAACGATGGAAAAGAAAAATTAAACTAGACTATTTGTCGTGATTTTACCCTTGCAAGTCCTGAATAACATGCTATGTTGAATCTAATGTATAAATCGAAAGACAGGGAGCACAACAATGACCACACAAAAATTTGATGCGACTCCGACTGCAACTGAGGGATTGAATTTAGACGATATTTCTGCGGATACCGTAAAAGCTGCATGGAGCAGTTACGAAGCAAAAGCAGAGTATAAAAAGTTCAATAAACATGACCTCATTGAGTCGATGCAAACAGAAAAAGAAAATGCTGAACATCCAGAAGCAGAAGCGTAATGATTTGGATTGTTAAGCTAATTTTCTAGTTGTTAAAGCTAAGGATCTCGTTTTAAAAGTCGTTCATTTGCATTTTTAATTGGATATTTTCTTAAAGTTCTAAAGCCGCTAATCGAATTTATCCTGAGTTAAAGGGCTAAATTGAGTTAAAGCACAGAACGTTGCAACAGAACGATGAAAATGAAACGATATAAATTAAATGATACAGGTTAAATCAAAAAAGCACTCATTAATGAGTGCTTTTTTTTTAGCTCAGACTTATTCAAGTCTTATTTAAGTAGTGGAGGAACCGCTTCGTAGTTAATTTCTACACGGCGGTTTTCTTTCCATGCATTTTCATCATGACCCGCATTGATTGGCATTTCTTTACCATAGCTAACTGCTTCAAGCTGATTTGGACTTACACCCGTTGTAATCAGGAAGCTTTCAACAGCTTTGGCACGACGTTCACCAAGTGCCATGTTGTATTCACGAGTACCACGTTCATCGGTGTGACCTGTTAAAGCAACGCGTGAGTTTGCATTAGCAACAAGGAACTGTGCATGAGCTTGAAGGGTTTGTAAGTCTTCATTGCTTAGCTCTGTACTGTCGTAGTCAAAGTGTACTACGCGCTTCGCTAAAAATGCTTTATTCGCTTCAGTTACACCTTTAGATGATGCACCCGCTAGGTTTTGTGCATTAAGTGCTGCATCTTCACTTAAACCAGAAGTGTTTACAGTGGTTGAGCTATTTGGGTTTTGTCCTGCTTGTACGTCTGCTGCAGGTTTACGGCTGGCACAACCAGTCATTACTAGTGCTGTAGCTAAAACAGGTAGCGCAATCAGTTTTATCGCTTTCATATTGATCTCCATGACGGTTATTTATGATGTTTCATTAAAAAGTTATTGGTGAATAAATCATGCAGTGTTTATTTCGGTGCCCAAGCTGGTTCACGAACTTCACCTTGTTCACTTGGTAAGTTCATGCGGAAACGACCATCTAAAGACATGATCGAGAGCAAACCACGGTTTGCTTCACGTGTTGCATACACCACCATTTGACCATTTGGAGAGAAGCTTGGGGATTCATCTAAACTTGTTGGTGTTAAAATATTGGTTACACCAGAACCAATGTCTTGAACCGCAACTTTATAGTTACTACCGCTAGGACGATGCACCAAAGCTAATTTTTTACCGTCCGCACTTAGCGTACCACGCGCATTGAAAGCGCCACGGAAAGTTAAACGTTTTACACTTTCAGCACTTAAGTTGTAGGTATAAATTTGTGGAGAGCCACCACGGTCAGAGGTAAAAATAAATGATTTACCGTCAGGGGCATAACGTGCTTCTGTATCAATCGCTGTGTCATTGGTCATGCGTTTTAATTGGCGAGTCTGTAAATCCATTTGATAGATTTCAGGATTGCCATGCATAGATGCAGTGAACAACATGCTTTTACCATCGGGCGAGAAGCTTGGAGCACCATTTAAACCACGGAAACTTGCTACTTTTTCACGGTTACCACTTGCTAAGTCTTGGATGTAAATCGCAGGGCGCTTGGTTTCAAAAGAAACATAAGCTAGCTTTTTCGCATCAGGTGTCCACGCAGGGGACAGGATTGGATCACGTGAAGTCAAAATGGTGCGTGGCTGCTCCCCATCTGTGTCGGCAATTTGTAAGGTATAGCGTTGATCAGGTGTTGCTGCGTTACGTAATACATAGGCAATACGGCCGCTGAAGTCACCTGGAATGCCAGTTAAAGCTTGATAGATCGCATCACTGATCATATGCGCTGCTTGACGGTAACGTGAAGCAGGTACAGTGAGTAGTTCATTTAACAGGTATTGTTTTTTTTCAACATCATACAGTTGGTAGTGAATTTCATAAGAGCCATCTGCCGTTGTTTTTGATGTACCTGTCACGACATAGGGTACGCCCGCAGCTTTCCATGCTTCTGCATTAGGTGAATTTATTGTTGCAGTTGCAGGCAAGTTTTTAGAAGCACTGGTAAATTTACCTGAGCGGTTCAAGTCATTTTCAACCACTGGATAAATATTTGAGTCATTACTAAAAGGCACGATCGCAATTTTAGGTGCTTCTTCAGGAGCTTTAGTGATTTCGAGGTGAAGCTGCGCATGCGTTTGAGTCACTAAAACTGGGCTCAAAGCAGTGAATACGGCTAAGCAAAGAAGATGTTTACGCGTCATTTCCATCATTCGCTAACTACTCTAAAAATGTGAGTTATTGTCTGTATTAGGTTGTGTCACATAATGGCATGATTTTGGATTATTAAAAGCATGAAAATATGACTGAACTGTTATAACACTGTGAAAAATGCAGAGATTTTATTCGAGTTCACTGAAGTTTATCTTAAAATTGATGCAGACAACATCACATTTTGAATTGGAAATGATAATTCTATATAGTTGAAATTTAATTTTTGAATCAAATGTTTAGAAGAAATAAGTAGCTCTTGATTAGGCTGAGTTAGTAAAACTTATATATATGTCATTTTATGAAAAGTGTCGACCAAATAGAATTTGTTTCATTCAAAAAATCAGTGAATGAACCCATCTAATCAATAAATTTTCCCAAAGTTTGCCATATTCAGAAGAAATATAAAAAAATCCCCGCAATCAATGCAGGGATTTATCAAACTTAATTTGAAGATCTAAATGTAGAGGTAAAGCTTTGTGCTTCACGTCTAGCATCAGGGTCGCTTGGCATTGGGTACGGTGCTGCAGCAGAACCGCGGCTTCAATACTGGCTTTCATATCAGGGTCACTAGAGTTCACAATAACTGATCGGACTGAACCACTTTCTGATAATGTCACCCGAGCAGTTGCCGATTTACCCGCAGAGTCAAAAGGTGTATCCCATGCACGGCGGATTTTGTTTTCAAAATCACGTTTAGCAGTTGAGGCAATTTTCTTCGCTTCAGCCTTTTTCTGTGCGGCTTCTTCAGCTGCTTTTTTAGCTGATGAAGCTTTGGCTTCTTCGGCTGCACGTTCGCGTGCTTCGGCATCGGCTTTAGCCTTTGCATCTGCCTTGGCTTTTGCATCGGCATATGCTTTACGTTTTGCAGCTTCTGCATTGGCCTTGGCTTTCGCATCAGCATCTGCTTTACGTTTTGCAGCTTCCGCATTGGCCTTAGCTTTGGCATCAGCATCTGCTTTACGTTTTGCAGCTTCCGCATTGGCTTTAGCTTTTGCATCGGCATCTGCTTTACGTTTTGCAGCTTCTGCATTGGCTTTAGCTTTTGCATCGGCGTCTGCTTTACGTTTTGCAGCTTCTGCATTGGCCTTGGCTTTCGCATCAGCATCTGCTTTACGTTTTGCAGCTTCCGCATTGGCTTTAGCTTTCGCGTCTGCATCTGCTTTACGTTTTGCAGCATCCGCATTGGCCTTGGCTTTTGCATCTGCCTTGGCTTTTGCCGTTGCTGCAGCTTTGGCTTTGTCAGCTTCTGCTTTTCTTAAAGCATCGGCACGGATTTTTTCAGCCTTGGCTTTGGCATCAGCATCTGCTTTACGTTTTGCTGCTTCAGCATTGGCTTTCGCCGTAGCATCTGCTTTTGCCTTAGCCGCATCCGCTTTGGCTTCTTGTTGTGCTTTTAGTTTTGCAGCTTCAGCCGCTTTAGCTTGTTCTTGAGCACGCTTTGCATTGTCCGCAGCTTTTTGTTCAGCAAGCTGCTGTGCTTTTGCCGCAGCGAGTGCCTGTTGAGCAGCAACCTGTGGATCTGCCTTAGGTGGTTCTGCTGGTTTAGGTGGTGCAGCCGTTGGAATCTCGGGTGCTGGTTCAACGCTAGGTTCTGCTGTTTGCGTGATTTGTTCAGCTACATTTTCATGCGCGGTTTCATCAAACTCTGTGACTTCACGAGTTACAGGTTTCAAATCTTCCGGTTTTACCAAAACAGTGGTTATTTTTTTAGGGGGCTCAGGTGGTTTACTCATGCCAAGATAAAGTAAGCCAACCACAGCGACGATATGAACACCTAGTGTGAAACCAATCGCAACGGCTTTTTGTTTAAAAGGCGGCTTGTTGAAATCTTTCATAAATTATTTTAATGGCTCAGTCAGTAAACCTACTTGTGTTAAACCTGCATCTTGAAGGGCAGACATGAGTTTCATGACTTCACCATAAGGACGAGATTCACTGCCGTTAATCAGGACACTCATTTGCTTTTTCTGTTCGTTCGCTTCATTTTGTGAAGCCGTTAAAACAGATTTTAGTTCATCAAGTGTGAGTACATCATTCTGATGATTTTTATCTTCGAGTTTGATCGTTCCATCCGCCTCAAGTGTAACAATCGCAGGGCGATCTTCCGCTTGCATAGGCGTGCCATTTGCCTGTGGTAAATCGACTTTGACACCTGTGGTGATCATAGGTGCCGTGACCATGAAAATCACCAAAAGAACTAACATGACATCAATATAAGGTACGACGTTCATGTCACTTTTTAATGGTTTTTTGATGCGCTCAAAGCGTCCAGAACGTTGAATAGCCATTAGTCATTGTCCTGAGTTGAACCTACAGACTGGCGTTGTAATAACGCAACCATTTCTTCGGCAAAAAGCGCACGATCGTTATAAACTGCTTCACCTTTGGCTGTGAAATGGTTAAATGCAAGTACAGCAGGAATTGCCGCAAAAAGACCAATGGCCGTTGCAATCAATGCCTCTGCAATACCCGGAGCAACCGTAGCAAGGGTGACTTGGTCAACATCTGCTAAACCAATAAAGGCATTCATAATGCCCCAAACGGTACCGAATAAACCAACATAGGGTGCAACCGAGCCAATACTCGCAAGCGCGCCTAAACCATTTTCTAAATGTCCTTGGTCACGGCTTAAACCTACGCGAAGAATACGTTCTGTACCTTCAATTGATTGTTCGGCGCTGGCATTACGTTTTTTAAGTTTGAAAAACTCGCCTAACCCTTGATAGAAAACATCTTCAAGGCCAACACGTTTCGAGTTGAGCTGAGCATTGTTGTATAAAGTGTTGAGTTCGGCGCCAGACCAAAAGATTTTTTGGAAATGTTCATCATCGGCCTGCGCTTTTTTATAACTCATGTGTAACTTGGCAATCAGATACCAACTGAATAACGAAGCTAAGAGCAGCAGGAGCATTACCAGTTGTACGACAGGACTTGCTTGTAAGATGAGGTCTGAAACTTTGAGTGTTGATTCTAGTTGAGTTGCCATAGTTACTACATGTGCCAAATAATTTTTTTAATCTTGTTCCAATTCTTTCAGAATCAGTTCACGTATTTCATCAGGAAGGCGACGGGGTTTCATCTCTGCACTGATACATGCCAATTCTACCTCACCTGATGCCAGCATAATATCACCACGATAAATATTTTGTTGCAACACAAATGACGTAGCCTTACACGAAACTACACTTGCTGTAACAGTAATCAGGTCATCCATTAATATAGGACGTGAATATTTCACATTAATTTTATGAACGACAAAGTTGTAATCTTTTTGATGCCAATAATGGTCTACACCTGAAGCGCGCAGCCATTCTGTGCGGGTACGTTCCATAAAGCGAATATGATTTGCGTGGTAAACAATGCCACCTGCATCTGTATCTTCAATATATACACGAATGTTGAATTCGAATTTATTCGCCATGAGAGTGTTCCGTCTTTATAAAATCTGAAAAATATTGTTCTGCACTTCAGCATAGAATTAGAGCATTTAAAAATGGCGATAATTCAATGATTCGTCAAGTGCTTCAATGACGGGCAGTTTAGCACCGTGAGTCATCAGTCCAATGGCACAAGGTTTCAACTCACGTAAATCTTTAACTTTCGTAGTTGTCATTATTGGTTAAAAAAGAGACTACTTTTAATTTGTTTGTTCATCTAATTTAAATTTTGCATCGACAAAATCCTGTAGATGAGCTGCTAAATATCCCGCAATATGAAAGTGAGTTTCTTCCATTTTCTTTTTCTGTTGCTTTGGAAGTAATGCCTTTAAAGATTCATACATATACGTTAAGCAGCAAAAGCCAAGGCCAATAACTAACATAAGTAAAAGTTTATTAGCTAGATCTATCCAGAAAAACACATAAACGAGTATGACTAAAGCAAAGAATGAGAGGCTGAAATAAAATGTATTAATTTTTGCTGGCTTAAAGTTTTCCTTGACCAAAACTTGTACGTCGTCGTGATAGTACGTCCCAATAAAAATGAGGGCAGAAGTATAGTTGAAGCTCAGGTTTTTTATACGATATGCAGAAGGCGATTGTTTAATAGTTAAGATATTATCTTCACTTACTTCTATGGTTTCTTTGCTAAGAATGTTTTCACATTCGACAGTGATAAAATAATTGTATTCGGTGTGGAATAAGCTTTCAAAATCACTCATTTGTTTAGGGCTAAATGAACTGATGGGTTGTTCTCTGGGAATGTTTTCAATGGCACTGTCTAATGGAAGGTTTTGAATGTATTCGCTATTAATTTTGTTAATTATTCTATTCTCAAGATTTATCATTTTAGTTTGCTGTTTGTAGTGGATTGAATTTATTTAAAAATTTAAATAAACATTCAGGGAGAATTTAACTCCCTGAAGTCGTTCAGTGAATAATCGTCTATTTATCTTTCGGCTCTGGTGGTGTCATCCCAAACTGTAAATAAGCCATATTGGTGGCAATACGTCCACGTGCAGTACGCATGACATAACCTTGCTGAATGAGGTAAGGCTCGATCACATCTTCTAGCGTCCCTGAGTCTTCTGCCATAGCTGCAGCCAAAGCTTCAACACCTGCAGGGCCGCCGTCAAAACGCTCAAGTAGCATTGATAAATAACGACGGTCTAGCGTGTCTAAACCATCTTTATCGACATTTAGCATGTCCAAAGCACGTTGCGCCATTTCTTGGGTCACTTCGCCTGTACCTTTGACTTGGGCATAATCTCGAACACGGCGTAATAAACGGTTGGCAATACGTGGCGTACCACGTGCACGACGTGCAACTTCCAGTGCGCCATCTTCAGTAATCGGTACATCCATTAAGTTGGCTGAACGAGTCACAATATGAGTCAGATCTTTTACGGAATAGAACTCTAAACGTTGCACAATCCCGAAACGATCACGTAAAGGTGAGGTGAGTAGTCCCGCACGTGTGGTTGCTGCAACTAATGTAAATGCAGGTAAGTCGAGCTTGATAGAACGGGCAGCTGGTCCTTCACCAATCATGATATCCAACTGATAGTCTTCCATGGCTGGATATAAAATTTCTTCAATCACCGGTGAAAGACGATGAATTTCGTCAATAAACAGTACGTCACCTTCTTCAAGGTTAGTCAGCATGGCTGCCAAGTCGCCGGCACGCTCAAGGACGGGGCCTGATGTTGATTTTAAGTTGCCACCCATTTCACGGGCAATAATATTGGCTAGTGTGGTTTTACCTAAACCCGGAGGGCCAAAAATTAAGGTGTGATCCAGCGCTTCTTCACGGCCACGTGCAGCACCAATAAAGATTTCCATTTGTTCACGGACGACAGGCTGCCCGATGTAGTCATCGAGGGATGTTGGACGGATGGCACGGTCGAAGTGGTCTTCGGGTTTTTCTGAACCACTGATAAGACGGTCTTGCATAATTATTTAACTAATCTCTATATCGTTGTGGAAGAATCACAGCCTCAAAAAGCGATTGAACTTTAAATGTCATTGTATAGGCGATTCTCACTTTTGACTGGGCAAAAGTGACAAAACCCATTTGTTAAACTGATGCTACGTCCTTGTAGCACAGTTTAACGGCGACATCCTTGTCGCCTGCGTGATTCACATACTGTCTATAGCTCTAAAAGGCAAAGGATGTAGTGCTCATTAGAAACCAAAAATTATTTATTCATCGACTTTAATGCAGCACGGATAATGTCGCTGGCTTCAGTAAAGTCACCTTTGGCAGCATTCACTAATTTTTGTGCTTCAATTGGTTTGTAACCTAATGATTGTAAGGCCGCCTCAGCTTCGGCTACGGCAGAGTTGCCCGAAAATTGAATTTGTTCAACGGTTGAATTGGTTGGTGCAGTGCCTGAAGCCATGGCTTTAAAGCGATCACGTAACTCAATCATGAGGCGTTCAGCGGTCTTTTTGCCTACACCCGGAACTTTGACTAAAGTGTTTACATCTTCATGTTCAACCGTGTGAATCAGCATTTCAACACTTAATGTTGATAAAATGCCCAGTGCCATTTTAGGGCCTACGCCGTTGACTTTTAATAGTGTGCGAAAGATCAGTTTTTCTTGAGCATTGCTAAATCCATACAGCAGTTGTGCATCTTCACGAACAGCCAGATGTGTCCACAGGGTAATTTTTTGACCTTTCTGTAGTTGGCAAAATGTTGAAAGTGGGGTGTCAATTTCATAGCCCACACCATTTACATTGAGTAATACTGTTGGTGCTTCCAATGCCAGCACTTCGCCAATTAAGCATCCGATCATGTCATTTATTCACTTTATTTCAGTTTAGTCTGAGCTATTTGCTCAATTTCAATTTGTTGTGAGATTAGCGTGAAGGATAGTGAATTGCTAGCCTTCGATATTTTAATGGTTTAAAAGAAACCAACTTTATTCCCTTGTAACTCTTGCGCTAAATTATAGGCTTGATGATCTGAAAACTTAGAGATGATATCGAGTACTTGCATAATATTGTCATAATGCGACATACCAAAATGTGCTCCTGAACGATGTAAAATAGACATCAATCGTTGCTCTTTAAAGCTCAAAGTTTTATTTGGCGTGGTCAGTGGAATAAAGGCATCCAAAATATTTTGCAAACTTTGGTGTGCAATAATTTCCAAACCTGCTTTATGTGGATGTTCAAAGATTTTATCACGAGCCAGTTCTTTGGCACGGTTAATCCCGATTTCAATATCTTCACTGCAATATTGCAATAAACTGCCTTTTAGTTGGCCAGTCAAAATTTCATTATGATGACGTGCAAAAGCTGTAGTTACTTCTTCAACCAAACGCTTCATCACACGGCCACGCAAAGCGGCAATTTTCTGCTGCCATGTGGTATCGGTCATTGCAAGTTCGGCAGGAATACCATAATCACCAATCAGGTCAAGGAAAATTGGCTCAACTTCGTTATAACTCAACATATTGAGAATAATGCCATCTTCCAAATCAATCAGGGCATAACAAATATCATCTGCGGCTTCAAGCAAATAGGTCAACGGATGACGACAGTAGTGATATTCGCCCAGTTGAATTAAACCCAATTGTTCTGCAATTTGCTGCAAGATGTCTTTTTCGGCTTGGTAACAGCCAAACTTGGCACGCTGACTGGCAGGCGTATTTCCTTGTGATGCAATAGTTTTGGATAGCCATGGGTACTTTAAGTAAGCCCCTAAGGTTGCGTAAGTTAGGCGCATACCACCATCATTCGGATGATAATCAATTTTCGTCAGTAGGCGTAAACCTTGAGCATTACCTTCAAACTGACGCACATCGGCTTCTTCTTCAGGGCTTAAGTCCTGTAAAAAGTTGGTATGCGATGCGTCATCAAACCATTCTCGAATGGCATATTCGCCTGCATGGCCAAAAGGTGGATTACCAATATCGTGTGCCAAGCACGCAGCTTGAATAATTGCACCGACATCGGCAGGTGAAATCCACATCGGGAGTTCATCTTTAATTTTTTCAGCCGCCAGCATCCCTAATGAACGTCCAATACAAGACACTTCTAAAGAGTGAGTCAGGCGAGTATGAATACCATCGTGTTGGGTGAGGGGATGGACTTGGGTCTTGCGGTTTAATTGTCGAAAGCTTTGCGAAAAAATAATGCGGTCGTAGTCTTTGTGGAAGGGGCTACGTGCCTGTTCAGAGCTATGTTTATTACTACCAATACGAACTGTAGAAAGAAGTTCAAGCCAACGCATTTGAGTCATTTATCATTATTCAATTATTACTTGAATTGAATAATGCCAAACTTAGCAGAAAAGCACTAGTGTGGGACGACACAACTTGTCTTAAAAGATGTATGAGTGATTTGCCTTAATGAAATGCAAAACAAAACAGAAATTTAAAAATGGGCTGTTAGTATAGATGGGCAAATTTTACCTTTTATCCCATTTTTTAATTTTTAATGAGAATAATTTAAATGTATAGAAAACAATTTCTTCCTACGTTGACTGCACTAAGTTTGGGCGTGACATTTTTTTTGTCAGGTTGTACAAGTTTCAACACAGAAAAAAATATAACGAAAGTGCAGCCAAACCAAAATGTTGCTGCATCAGAAAATAGCATGATGCATCATTTAGAAACATTTGAAGAAATTGCGGAACAAAATGGTGGCAATCGTGCAGTAGGTACAGCAGGTGGATTGGCTTCTGCACAATATATTCTTGAACAAGCCAAGAAAGCAGGCTTGCACGCGCAAATGTTGCCATTTGAAAATCGAGAAAAGACCGTTGGGCAAAATATTGTGATTGAGATTGAAGGGCAATACAAAGATACCGCTGTGATAGTCGGCGCACACTATGATTCGGTGAAAATGGGGCCTGGGATTAATGATAATGCTTCAGGCGTTGCAGTATTGTTAGCATTATTACAAGACTATGCGAAGCAAAAGGTAAAACCTAAACACACACTATATCTTGCCTTTTGGGATTCGGAAGAGGTTGGTATTGCAGGTTCACAAGCTTTTGTGAAATCACTCAGTGAGAAACAGCCTCAAGGCATTCAAGCCTATATCAATGTTGATATGGTGGGAACAAAGAATCCGAATATCATGATTGCCGATGGTGACCATTCATCAATTGGAGAAATGGCGGCACAGTTTAAAGCCAATGGACTTGCACAAAGTGATTATCAGCCAATTTTAGACAGCATGAGTCAATTACCTAAGCACCCGCAGGATGCTGCATTAGAACAAAGTATGCGTCAATATTTTAAAACCAATAATATGCAGATTAAAGATGATGTAACGACTTTAACAGCAAGCGATACTTTGCCATTTTTAGGGAAAGTTCCCGTTACTTCACTAATTTTATTTAATGAGCAAATGAAAGGTGATGAACTCGAATTTGCACCGTGCTACCACAAGGCTTGCGATACGATTGATGGTGTAGATGTAAACTCACTGAACTTAGCCCTTAATGTAATTCAACATCTATTGTCAGATTTGAATAAATAAAATGTTTCAATTTCAAATGTGAATTGATTTTAGTCTTTATGAATTTCAGGTTTAAATCTCACACATTTAGACCTGAAATTAATTTTCAAATATGATTTGAACGCTTGATTAAAAAGTGAGTTGTTGTTGAAAAATAAAACATTTTTATAGTTTGAATATTATTCTTAGGATGAAATGAAAAAATCAGATAATTTTGTGTTAATCTGTGCGACTAAATTCAATTTTATTATTTAAAAATAAAAGCATTATTGCCTAAACTTCCCGATATAAGCACTACAATTTCACTTTCACATCTAGCTGATTTAACTAATACACAGTAGAATATGCGCTCTCTCAAGTCACATTGTGGCATGGTCTTTTCGATCATCCCGTGGAGCCAAAATCAGCATGTTTATCGTTGCCGGTGCACCTGCACATTCTTCATTTAAGAAAACTCAACTATTATCACGTTTAACGTCAATTAGTTCTGTTCAATCAATTGAAAGTCAATGGGTTTACCTTTTTGACCAAGCGCTCAACGAGCAACAACAGCAATCCGCTTTACAGCTTCTCAACGATGGTCAATCTTTTGAATTGCACCAAGCAGCAAGTGACGAAGTCCAAATTTTAGTGACGCCACGTGTTGGAACCATCTCTCCGTGGTCGTCTAAGGCAACAGACATTTTTGCCAACTGTAATACACCGGTTCATCGCCTTGAACGCGGTGTTTTGTTTACTTTGAAGGGTGTAAATGCTGTTTCTGATGAAGTAAAACTAGCATTACATGATCGCATGACAGAAAGCGTTTTCAATGCTATTGAAGATGCTGCGGCACTTTTCTCTGAAACTGAACCAAAGCCTTTAAACTCAATTGATATTTTGGGTCAAGGTAAAGAAGCGTTGGTAAAAGCTAACTCTGAATTTGGTTTTGCGCTTTCTGATGAAGAAATCGATTATTTAACCGATGCATTCACAAAAATGGGTCGCAACCCGCATGACATCGAATTGATGATGTTTGCTCAAGCGAACTCAGAGCATTGCCGTCACAAAATCTTCGGTTCAGAATGGACAATTGATGGTGAAGTTCAACCATTATCATTGTTCCAAATGATTAAAAACACCTATAAAGAATCACCTACAGATGTATTGTCGGCATATAAAGACAACGCTTCTGTAATTGTTGGTTTTGACACACAGCGTTTTTATCCAAAACTAGATGCTGAAACAGGTCACCACGTTTATAAATACAAGAGTCAAGCCGCTCACATCTTGATGAAAGTGGAAACACATAACCATCCGACAGCGATTGCACCATTTGCTGGTGCAGCAACAGGTTCGGGCGGTGAAATCCGTGACGAAGGCGCAACAGGTCGTGGTGGTAAGCCAAAAGCAGGTTTAACAGGTTTTACCGTATCTAACTTGAACATTCCGGGCTTTGAACAGCCATGGGAAGAAAACTACGGCAAACCATCTCGTATGGCATCTCCACTTCAAATTATGATTGAAGGCCCATTGGGTGGTGCAGCGTTTAACAATGAATTTGGTCGTCCTGCGTTAAATGGTTACTTCCGTACATTTGAACAAAATGTCAATGGCGACGTAAAAGGCTTCCATAAGCCAATTATGATTGCCGGCGGTTACGGTAACATCCGTCCTGACCACGTTGAAAAAGATGCGATCCAACCGGGCGATCTTTTAATCGTACTTGGTGGTCCTGCAATGTTGATCGGTCTAGGCGGTGGCGCAGCGTCTTCTGTAGATAGCGGTAAGTTAGGTGAAAATCTAGACTTCGCTTCTGTACAGCGTGAAAACCCAGAAATGGAACGCCGTTGCCAAGAAGTGATTGATGCCTGCTGGCGCATGGAAGACCATAACCCCATCGTGTCTGTACATGACGTGGGTGCGGGCGGTATCTCAAATGCCATGCCTGAACTTGTGAACGATCACGAGTTAGGTGCGATACTTGATCTGCGTAAAATTCCATCGCTTGAAAAAGGCATGTCTCCGATGGAGATCTGGTCGAATGAAGCGCAAGAACGCTATGTATTGGCAATCCGTCCAAGCTCATTAGAATTATTTGAATCATTATGTGCGCGTGAACGCTGCCCATTCGCCGTACTTGGTGAAGCAACTGAAGCGCGTCAATTGACAGTGAACGATCCATTGTTTGAAAACAAAGCTGTGGATATGCCAATGCAAGTGATGCTTGGCGGTACACCGCGTATGAGCCGTTCATACGAAACAATTGAACGTAAAGGCGATGACTTCACTGCTGAAACAGTAACAGATTTAAAAGATGCGATTTACCGCGTTCTTAAGAACCCAACAGTTGCATCTAAATCGTTCCTCATCACAATTGGTGACCGTTCGATTACAGGTATGGTTGCACGTGATCAGTTCGTCGGTAAGTGGCAAGTGCCTGTAGCGGATGCTGCAGTAACAACGACAAGCCTTGTCGGTTATACAGGTGAAGCAATGGCAATGGGTGAACGTCCGCCAGTTGCGTTGTTAAATCCTGCTGCTTCTGCACGTTTATCTGTAGCAGAATCAATTTCAAACATCATGTCTGCAAAAATCGACCAGATCAGCGATATTAAATTGTCTGCAAACTGGATGGCTGCTGCAGGTCAACAAGGTGAAGACCAAGCGCTATTCGAAGGTGTTAAAGCCATCGGTATGGAAATGTGTCCTGCTTTAGGTATCGCAATTCCAGTAGGTAAAGACTCATTGTCTATGCGTACAACGTGGAATGACGAAGGCGAAGACAAATCTGTGACTTCTCCAATGTCAGGCGTAATCACAGCATTTGCACCTGTGACGGATGTTCGCAAAACACTTACACCTGAACTTAAAAATATCGAGTCTGTACTGGTACGTATCGATCTTTCTAAAGGTCAATTCCGTCTTGGCGGTTCGATCCTTGCTCAGGTTTATAAAGCAATCGGTTCTGTAACACCTGACGTAGACAGCTTCGATGATTTCAAAGCATTCTTTGCATTGGTTCAAGATTGGAACAACCGTGGTCTAATCAAGGCTTACCATGACATCGGTGATGGCGGTCTATTGGCAACTGTTGCAGAAATGATGTTCGCTTCACGTCTAGGTGCAGCGCTTGAAGATCAATCTACTGCAAGCTTGTTTGCAGAAGAAATTGGCGCAGTGCTTCAAATCAGCAAAGCGGATTGGGCTGCATTAGAAGCTGAAGTTGCAGCGTCTAGCCTGAAAGATGCAATTGCGGTTGTAGGTACTGTAAATGATACAGATACTTTAACTGTGAATGGTTTGAGCTTAGAGCGTGCTGATTTACAGCAAGCATGGACAGAAGTGTCGCATCAAATCCAACGTCTGCGTGACAACGTAGAAACTGCGGATCAAGAATATGCGTTGATCGCTGACAAATCACATGCAGGTTTAATTGCAAAACCGACATTTGATTTGAACGAGCCGATCGAAGCGCCATACATCAATGAACGCCGTCCAAACATGGTGATTCTGCGTGAACAAGGTGTAAACGGTCATGTAGAAATGGCTGCTGCATTCGATAAAGTCGGCTTCAACACTGTAGACGTACACATGAGCGACTTGCTTGCTGGCCGTATCAGTCTTGATGACTTTGAAGGCTTAGTGGCATGTGGCGGTTTCTCTTACGGTGACGTATTGGGCGCAGGCGGCGGTTGGGCTAAATCTGTATTGTTCAATCCTAAACTTCGTGACCAATTTGAGAAATTCTTCAACCGTGATGAAACTTTCTCTCTAGGTATTTGTAACGGCTGTCAAATGTTGTCTCAGCTTGCACCATTAATTCCAGGTGCAGACGCTTGGCCTCGTTTCCACCGCAATACTTCAGAGATGTTTGAAGCTCGTGCTGTAAACGTACGCGTTGAAAAATCTAACTCTGTATTGTTAGAAGGTATGGAAGGTTCGATTCTTCCTATCGCTGTAGCACATGGTGAAGGTCGTGTGGTTACAAGCGCAGAAAACATTGCAGCATTGAATGCTGGCGATCAAGTGATCTTGCGTTATGTAGATAGTCAAGGCAACCCAACGCAGCATTACCCAATGAACCCGAACGGTTCACCAGAAGCGATTTCAGGTGTAACATCTAAAGACGGTCGTGCAACAATTATGATGCCGCACCCTGAACGTAACTTCCGTGCGATTCAGCATTCTTGGAAACCAGAAGATTGGGATCAAGACGGTGCTTGGTTACGTATGTTCCGTAATGCACGTAAATTTATTGGTTAATCTTAGATAGATGAATCATAGAAAAGAGCCGCCTTCGGGTGGCTTTTTTATGGTTAAAATTTACCAAAAGATATATTAATTATTGTGAATGCTTGTTTTTACACATATAATCGCTTTCGATTTTTAACCACCTGCGGGTGGTTTTTTGTTGGTTTTAAATTTTTATTTCTCCCACTGAACTTGGTTTAGATTTTGCTTTTATATTTGTGGAAACATGCTAGTGTGTATTTTATGCACAATAACTATGCAAGATTAAAGACAGCAAGATAAAAGAAAGATGGATAACTAAACGAGTTCAGTATCAACACTCATGATGAGGTGATGACATGATTAAAACAGCGGAATATTCGGCAGTTGATAAGTCTGCGCTGCGTAAAAAGGGCTGGAAGCTTTTTGGTGCAGTCGTGTGTTTGCAGTTGGTGTTTTTAGTTTTGGGTTATGCTTTACAGATGTAATATTTGAACAATTGAAACCGCCGTGAGGCGGTTTTTTATGTAAACTAATGCATAATTAAAAAACTGCAAAAATTAATAATGAGCTTTAAACAATTTGTATTATTAAAAGATATAAAAATATTTTTACTTTTAGGCTTTATGTTTCCGTCAACATTGTTAAGTGGGTGCTTTCCTATTTTAAAACGAAGCATCCGAAAATTAATATAACTGTTATCAATGATCAAAATGAAAAGTTGGACGATGCAGAAGTATTTTTAAATCTTACAACATGGCAAGGCAAGTCTTTTACTGAATCTACATTAAAAAAAACACAGGACGGAATTGCTACATTTTCTGCAGAGAAAAGTTTGCAATTTATTCATATATTTCCAGCAAAATATAGTTGGTCGATTTGCGTTTATAAAAATGGATATAGTCAAAATAGTTTTGTGCCAAAAAGTTCAAATAATCGAACACAAAATTTAGTATTGTTGTTAGATAAAGCTGAAATAGGTGTAGAAAAAAAACAACATTGTTGGAAAGAAAAATCCTAAAATATTGAATTAATAAAACCACCCGAAGGTGATTTTTTTGATTAAACAGCCAATTGAATCTGTTTTAACACCGCCTTCAACGTATTTTCATAATCAAACGCATCATTAGTGCTGTCTTGATAACGCCATGCCACATAACCATCTGGACGAACCAACACAGCACCTGACTCGTGAATTTCAGATTTAGCATTCCACGTACCGTACACATCACGGTATTCACGGGAACCAATTTGAATCACATCTAAATAAGGTAGATTCAACGATTCAGCAGCAGATTTCCAACCTTTTCCTGAAAGACCTGTCAGTAGGGTAAAGCGACCATGCCCTGTAATATCTAACGTTGATTGCTTATCGCCTTTGGCATCAATAATCCAAGTATGCGGAACTTTTGCCCCCGGACGTGTGGTTGCTTGTAAATACAGTTGTTGGTCTTTTTCAAATACTTCAGGTTCAGATTCAACCATCACTGCATTGGACGTATAACGTTGATTTAGCTCTACACCTTGCGCGTTAAACTCCAAGTTTTTAATTTCTAAAGCATGGAACAGTTTTTGACGGATTTCTGCAGCTTGTTCATCTTCTGCAAAAATACGTTGCATCATTTGAGCTTGAGTTGTGATGCCTTGGTCAAAACCAAATACCTCTTTGAGATGCTTATAGTCAAAGCGAGATTGATTGGCACGCGCCACGATTTGCTTGCCAACAGGCGCACGCTCTAATGTATAAGAATCAAGTAGAGTAGGAGCAGCCCAACCTTTAATGGCATATGCCAATTTCCAACCGAGGTTAAAAGCATCTTGCATACAGGTATTTGAACCTAAGCCACTTGATGGTGGATGACGATGTACCGCATCACCGCCGCAGAATACACGACCTTTCGAGTATTCAGTTGCCCATGTTTGGTTCACATACCAATAAGACAGTTTTTGAATTTCGACATTTTCAACTTCAGCGCCGACAAAGGCATTTAAACGCGCACGCACTTGCTGTTCGGTGACTTGCGGTTCGCCTTTGGAAATATCAAAGCCCCAACCCATAATCCATTCATTCCAAGGTGTAATAGCACGGAGTAAGCCCATACCCAGATCACCAAAGCTGGCTTCAGGGTTAACAATCCATTGCAAAATAGCAGGGCGGTGTTTCACGTATTGTGAAAGATCAGCTTTAAACGTGACATAGACTGTACCTGCACGAGCCATGATCCCTTCGAGGGGCAAATCAAGCTCTTCAAGCACTTTAGAACGCGCACCATCCATGCCAATTAAATATTTGGCACGTAAGCTAAATTCAGTTTGGGTAATGCGATTAAGGAATGTTGCTGTTACGCCATGTTCATCTTGGATATGCGATAAATATTCAGTATTAAAATTATAAATTGCACCACGTTCAGCCGCATTTTTTACTAACAAAGCTTCCATTTTCGGCTGAATGAGATCGACCAATGGACAAGGACTGCCTTTAATATAATCGCCATGACGTTCATCACCGGTTCCCCAAGCACTCATGCGGGCAATTTCTTCACCGACAAGACTGGTGGTAATGAGGCTTTCACCCATTTGTTCCCAAGGTGTGGCAATGTCGAGAACTTGTTCTTCGATACCTAAGTCACGTAACACTTCCATCGCACGTTGGTTGGTAATATGGGCACGCGGACTATTGGCTAACCAATTAAATTGGGTAAAAAGCTGAACCTGAATACCGTAATTTGCCAAGGCTAAACCTAAAGTAGAACCTGCAGGCCCTGTGCCAATAATCAGAACATCGGTATCGTATTGCTGTGTCATACAAAACTCCATGTGTATGTGAAGCGCAAACTTGGAATAGTCCGCAGTCTAGGCAAATGATTTTCCGAGTAGAATGGATATTCATATAAACTATAGATCTATTGGTATTTTGACTGCATGACACGGGTGATGTAGTGAGTGTGTGGAGTGAAGCGAATGGAATTACGACATTTACGTTATTTTGTGACGGTGGCGAAAGAACAGAGTTTCACTAAGGCAGCGGAAAAACTATTTACAGCACAACCATCGCTCAGTCAGCAAATTAAAGACTTAGAGCAGGAGGTTGGGGTGCAATTATTTGAACGTTCTGCCCGAAAAGTCTTACTGACCGATGAGGGGCAGGCTTTTCTGAAATATGCAGAGCAAGCACTAGAAAATGCCAAACAAGCTATAGCAGCAGCTCGCCACGTGGCGCAAGCCAAAAATAATCAAATACATATTGGCTTTTTAAATGTCGCAGAATTGAAAATTATGCCGAGTATTTTGGCGCAATTAAAACAACATATCCCTGATTTGAAAATTCATTTACATAGCTTGACGTGTACAGAGCAGATTCAAAAACTAAAAAATACTGAATTGGATATTAGTTTTACGCGATATCACTTAAGTCATGACGACTTTACCAATATTCAGGTTTTAAGTGAGCAGATCTATCTAGTCGGTGCAGCGCATCTGCATCCATCAGATCGAATCTTAAAACTTCAAGAATTAAAAAATCACACCATTATTATGTGTGAGCAAAATGCTTCTCCTGTGTTTTACGATACCTTAAATGCCTTGATTCCTTTTGATCAGCATCAACATGATCATATGCTGTGGGTAACAAATGTCATGCAGCATTTAAATTTGATTAATATGGGCATGGGCCTGAGTTTTGTGCCCGAATATTTACTCAAATTTTTAAATGATTCGGTCAAAGTCATTCAAACAGATGTGGAATTACCGAAACTAGGTTTATATGCAACCTATCCGAATGCATCGAATAATGTGGCATTGAAAATGATTTACAGTGCTTTAAATAATGTAACTGCACAATAGAGTCTGGAATAACCAATGTTAAAACTGATTTATTATGTACCTGAGTCTCACTTAGAGTCGACTAAACTGGCCGTATTTGAAGCAGGAGCAGGCGGTATAGGCAACTATGAACACTGCGCGTGGCAAGTTTTAGGGAAGGGGCAATTTAAACCTGTAAAAGGCGCAAATCCTTTTATAGGTGAGTTGGATCAGCTTGAATCTATCCCTGAATGGCGTGTGGAAACCATAGTGCCTGAAGATAAAGCGAGTGAGGTCGCAAGGGCTTTAAAAGTAAGTCATCCTTATGAAGAGCCAGCATTTGAGTTTATTCAAATAGTGGATATTCAATTTTAATGATGCTTTTAAATTTTTAAGTTATAGAAAAAAGTAGATACACGAAGGGTGACATGGATGTCACCCGTTAGACAGAGATTCAAGGATGAATCTTCTGTCTAACAAGGGATTTTGGTTACTTTGATCCTTCAAAGTAACGTAATACCTACGCGTTATAAACTAAAGTCACGTAGCTAATTGTGGTTGTGACTATTCTTTTGAAAGCAAATTATATTTTCTGAATAAACAGCTCACGATCAAAACGATACTGAGGGAAGAATACACCATCTTTAGCACGTTCACCTGCACCAATCACCATCACTGGGTATTGCTGTGCATTTAATCCTAAAATCTTCTTCACCAAAGGTTCATCAAAACCTTCCATCATACAACTGTCAAAACCATAGGCGCGTAAAGCCAAAACTAAGTTTTCACAAGCCAATGCTGTGGTTTTGCTCGCCCAAAGTTTTGCATCTGCTTCATTAAATGCTGTTACAGGCAATTGTTTATCCAATGTCCGTGCTACTTTGAAAGCTACTTTCTTAAAGTTACCTAAGGCGTTGAAGTAGCCTGTCTTATAGTTATAGGGAATGAACTTGTAATACTTCTGTACCGCTGCAGGTGCTTCAGGAAATGGAAATTCCGAAATATTCCGTTTTGCCATTTCATCTACACGGTCGGTACGCGCGACACAGACAATCAATTCAGCAGCAGTTTTTGCAGCTAGTTGCCCTAAGCAAGCTTTCACCAATTGTTTTTTCTTTGGAGGGTTCTGAACGACATAGAATGTCCACGGTTGTAAATTCGATGAATTCGGTGCAAGCAAGGCGAGGTCTAAGCATTCATCTAAAACGTCGTTTGGAATGGCCTTGTCGGTAAACTTACGTACAGAACGACGGCTTTGTACAACTTTTTTAAAATTCTCGATATCGATGCCTTCAGGCGCAGGCTCGTAGTAGCGTTTCTTTTCAGGTTTAGTTTCAGTTTGTGATACTGCAGTCATGTGGAAACATCCAGTTTTTTAATTTAGAAAATAGATTGGGGCTGAGATGAAAAAAACCACCCAAATATGAGTGGTTTTTTAGTTCCATTAAAACATTAATTGAACTGAGAGAAGTCAGGTTTGCGTTTTTGCATAAAGGCGGCAACAGCTTCCATCATTTCTGGAGAGCCTACTCGATCCATGAAAATTTCAGCTTCATGGTCAATCCATGCCACGATTTCATCTACATTATGTTTCATTAATGCTTTTGATTGAACCAAAGATGCTAGTGGAAGTGCAGATAACTGTGCTGCTTTTTTCGCAGCTGTCGCATAAGCATCTTCTTCAATGCTATTGACCAAATTTGCTGAAAGCGCTGTCGCACTATCAAACTTCTGAGCAGTTAACAGTAATTCCGCCGCTTTATGGTAGCCGGCTTGTTGAACCAATAGCTTGCTCGATGCACCTTCAGGCGATAGACCAAGGCTCACAAACGGAATTTGGAATAGGGCAGTATTGTCGCTGTAGACAAGATCGCAATGAAGCAGAATCGTAACACCAATCCCAATGGCAACACCGCGAACCGCAGCAATCAGCGGCTTAGAAAATTGAGCAGCAGATTTTAACAAAATAAAAGGTGCGCCTTCTGAAGCTGGAGCTTGTCCTTTTTGAGCAGCAGATTTCATAAAATCTTGCATGTCATTGCCCGCACTGAAGTCGGCATCTTGACCACGGAGTACTACTACACGCACTGAAGTATCTTGATCAGCTTCATCTAATGCTTTTGCAATCCACAGATATAATTCTGTATACAGCGCGTTCTTCGCCTGAGGTCGGTTAATGGCTAAGGTCAGTACGCCATTGTCCAAATTCGCATTCAAATGTTCATGGGGTTGTTGAATACAGCTCAGTGTCATCGTACTATCCTTGCGTAAAAGTTTCGTTTTGATTTTATGCTCGACATTATGTCGCATATTTCAGCCTGTGGCACAACTGCTCAGTTCATAAAAAGTTTGATTTGATATGAAATATACATTTGATTATTTGGTTTTCATTGGGCGTTTTCAGCCGTTCCATTTAGCGCATTTGCAAACCATTAAAATAGCCTTGCAACAGAGTCGATATATGCTTTTGGCGCTTGGTTCGGCGCAAAATGAACGTAATATCAAAAATCCATTTTTAGCGTCAGAACGTGAGCAGATGATCCTGTCGAATTTTTCAGAGCAAGATCAGAAGCGAATCAAGTTTGTACATGTGATTGATGTATATAACGATGAAAAATGGCAAAAGTTAGTCAAATCTTTAGTAAGTGACGTGGTTGAAACGAATGCAAAAGTCGGTTTGATTGGACATTTTAAAGATGATTCTTCTTATTATTTAAAATTCTTCCCCGAGTGGGAAATGGTTGAGCTGGATAGTCTAGAAGGGGCGATTTCTGCGACACCAGTACGTGAAGCGTATTTTCGTGGTGAAATTGAACGAGATGCCTTTCCTAAAGGTACCATTGATTTTTTGCAAAAATTTCAACAGACAGACATTTATAAACAACTTCAACACAAATTTATGACTCAGGATAAAACAAATCTGCTATAAAAAAACGCTAAATTTCTAGCACCACAATGGAGTAAAAAAATAAACATTGTAGTGCTTTTAGGCTGTATTTTATTCAGGAGAAAAACATGAATTTGCGTCAGGGAACGTTTGCAAAATATATGGGAGCCTTCGCTTTATGTTGCGTATTTCCCCTACATGCTGCTGAATGGACGCTAACGCCTAATAGTCAGGTCACTTTTGGTATTAAATCTGTGGGGCTGTCTATTGTAGAAGGCCGCTTTAATAAGGTTCAATCGAACCTAAAATTTGATCCTGAAATTCCGCATAAAGGTTCAGCGCATTTAGTGTTAGATGTGGATAGCATCAGTTTTAGTAACCCAAGCTTGAAAGGATTAATCTTGGGCAGTGAATATTTTGATGCCGCTGAATTTAAGCACGTGAAGTTTGTCAGTAAACAAATCGAACCCGTGGCTTATGCGAAATATATGATTCGAGGGGATCTCACCATTCGTGGCATCACTAAGCCTGTGATCTTCGATACCACACTCACCCCAAGCCCGCAAAATCCAAAAGTGTTGGATGTTCAATCTTTAGCAACCATTAAACGTAGTGATTTTGGTATGCGTAAAGCACTCGGTGGAGTAGGTGAGCAAGTATTAATACAACTCAAAGGCCAATGGCGGATTGAATAACCCTATTTTGCTGGCTTTAACACATATGATCTTTGGCGTGTTGTAGCATAACAGCAGTTATTTTCTGTAATTGAATTGATTGTTGGTTCCAATGATGCCAATACAAGGCTAAATCAATACTGAGTTCTGTTGAAAGCTCTATCAATTTTCCCGCTGCTAATAAGTCTTTGCTTTGATAGTCGGGTAACCATCCATAGCCCAAGCCCATCGTAATGGCATCAAAAAATGCAGTTGAAGAGGGAATGAAATGATGCGGATATTGTGAAGGATTGAGCCCGAAATTCTTCTGAATCGATTGCGTATGCAGGTCATCCTTCTCATTAAAAATCAGTGCAGGCGCAGCCCTTAAGGCATTTCGCGTCACGCCTTGACTGAACCATCTTTGGATAAAATCAGGAGTTGCTACAAATCGATAATGCATTTCACCCAGATATTCTGCAATGCAGCCCTTCATGGCTTCTGATTCTGTTGTGACACAGGCATTGACCAGTCCTGCTTCTAATAAATGATGTGTTTGTGACTGATCATCGACCTGAAAATGAATCACGATTTTTTCTTCAATTAAGAGATCTTTGAGTAGAGGAAGCAACCATGTCGCAAGTGAGTCAGCATTGGTTGCAATATTGACTTGATAAAACGCATTCGCGGTTTGTCCTGTTAGATTTTGCAGAAAATTATGTTCTAATAATTTGCTGTGTTGTAAATAATGCAATAAAGATTGGCCCGCAAGTGTTGGGCGGCAGGGCCGTTCACGTACAATGAGCACATGACCTAATTTCTTTTCTAAAGTTTGCAGCCTGAGCGTGACCGCAGATGCCGTAATATTTAAACGTAGTGCAGCTTGTTCAAAGCTTCCTGTTTCAGCAACTGCAAGAAATGCTTCACTATGTTTGCTTTGTAACATGAGTCACCTATGAGCATTAGAGATTCCATAAACTAAGAAAAACTTAGTTATAATGATATTTATTTATAAATACTTATTTTTAACAATAAGCTTCGATAATAGCAACATTCATTTAATGCTTTGAAAGTGTAGTTAAAAAATGTTGCACAGTTATATGCAAGGGCTCGCAATTGGATTTAGCCTAATTATCGCGATTGGTGCGCAAAATGCGTTTATTCTTAAGCAAGGGTTAAAAAAGCAGTATGTCTTTTGGCTCTGCGCTATTTGTGCTGCTTCTGATTCGATACTCATCTTATTGGGTGTACTCGGATTCTCCCAATTGGTTGAAAGTTATCCGGAAATTGTGAGTGTTGCGAAATATTTGGGCGCAACCTTTTTAGCAGTTTATGGAGCACAACATTTTCTGCAAGCCTTTAAAACTTCGAGCAGTTTAGCGCCCAGTGAAAAGAATGAAACCAAATTATTGAAACTGGTACTGATCTGCTTGGCTTTAACGTGGTTGAATCCACATGTGTATCTCGATACGGTTGTGCTGATTGGATCTATTTCCACGAAGTTTGACTCGACCGCAGTCTATTTTGCGACTGGGGCAATCACAGCCTCATGGGTATTTTTCTTTGTCCTCGGATTTGGTGCGCGCTATTTATTACCGCTCTTCCAAAGTGCAAAGGCATGGAAAGTTTTAGACTTTATTATTGGCGTTGTGATGTGGGGAATTGCAATTTCATTATTGCTCTAGTTAGAAGCTTCTTATTAAGTTTGAGCCCATTCCTAAAGGAGCGGGCTCAAATCATTACTTTTATGCTGCTTGTAATGCTTTTAAATCTTCTAAGACTTGTTCTGCATGGCCTGCGGCTTTAACTTTACGATATTCTTTTACCAGCTTGCCATGATGGAAAATAAAGGTTGAACGTTCGATGCCCATGACCTTTTTGCCATACATATTTTTTTCTTTAATTACATCAAAATGCTGACATAGCACTTCTTCTTTATCACTGATTAAATCAATGCTTAGATTTTGCTTTTCAGTGAAGTTTTGATGGGCTTTAACCGAGTCACGAGAAATGCCGTAGATTGGTGTATTAAGCGCATCAAACTGATCTTTTAAGCATGAAAACCCAATGGCTTGCGTCGTACATCCCGGTGTTGAATCTTTAGGGTAGAAGTAAACAATCAGCCAGTCATTGTTGAGTTCTGCAAGGTTAACTTCACCTGAGGTGGTTGGGAAGGTTTGATTTGGTAAGCTAATTTCAGTCATGAAGATTTCCTTTTTCGTGTCTTATCCCTAAACGGGCTTAAACAAAGTATGTGAAATATGACCATCATACAGAATTTACTTTGAACTTAAAGCAATAAAAAAGCCTGCAATTGCAGGCTTTTTTGAGACGAAAAATTATTTTTTCGCTTGAGCAGATTTCATTGCTTCTTCAGTTAAAGTTTTTAATTTACCTGTTAACTGAGGACCGAAACATGCTTGAAGGTCTTTATTTTGTTTTTGAACAAAAGCGAGTGTTGCAGGGCTTTTCTTCTGGTTGATTGTGCTTTGGATTTCCCATTTTTGAGCATTGGTTAAACGACCATCTGCTTCAACAGCACAAGTACAGTATTTGCTAACTTCAGCGGCAGTTAGTTTTTTACCTTTGCCAGTTTCTTCTTTACAAACATTAATTAACGAAGATTTTACGTTAGTGCTCTTATATGCTTGTTGAAGCTTGTCGTTGTCAGCGTGTGCAACTGAAGCAAACAACGCAGCTGCAGAGAAAGCAGCAGAAAGAATAATGTTTGATTTTAAATTTTTCATAAACCCTACCTTGTTATTTCGGTATGTAACGTGTCGGATCTTCAACACCTGCGTCAACGAAACCTTGTTTACGAAGACGGCAGCTATCGCATTTACCGCAAGCACGACCTTGGTCATCTGCTTGATAGCAAGACACCGTTTGACTGTAGTCTACGCCATGTTCTATACCTAAGCGAATGATATTTGCTTTGGATAAATGTAACAGAGGTGTTTCAAATTTAAGTGGTTTTCCTTCAACGCCAACCTTTGTTGCAAGGCGAGCCATGTTGGCAAATGCTTCGATAAACTCTGGACGACAGTCTGGATAGCCTGAGTAATCAACTGCATTAATACCAATGACAATCGCTTCTGCACCAAAAACTTCCGCCGCAGCTAAAGCATATGACAAGAAAATCGTGTTACGCGCTGGTACATAAGTTACAGGAATACCGGCTTGTTCATGATCAGGAACTTCAATGCTATGGTCAGTTAACGCAGAGCCACCTAAGTTACCTAAATCGATATTAATGACACGATGTTCTACACCAGCCTGCTTAGTTAACTCACGAGCAGCATCTAGTTCTGTCGTAGAACGTTGACCATACATAAAACTCAAGGCGATACATTCATAACGCGCTTGAGCCCAAGCTAAACAAGTGGTTGAGTCTAAGCCGCCAGACAATAAAACTATGGCACGAGGGCGCATATGCATTACTCCAAATAATTCTTTAAAACTTAACGACCAGTTTCATCGTTCCAAAGCAACTTATGTAATTGCAATTGGAAGCGAACAGGGAGATGGTCTTCTAAAATCCATTGTGCTAAATCACGTGCAAGCTGAGGCAAACGAGCAGCACCTTTTTCAACGGCAAAGGCCGGAGAGAACCAAATGGTGCTGACTTTTTCGTTTAGCTTATAGCGCTCAACTTGCTGTTTTGACCATTCATAGTCTTCACGATTACAAATCACAAATTTGATCTGATCATGTGGCGTTAAATGGTCGAAGTTGCTAAGCAAGTTTCGTGCAACTTCACCCGATGTCGGGGTTTTTAAATCCATAACCTTTGAAACACGTGGGTCAACTTTAGACACATCTAAAGCACCACTGGTTTCTAAAGAGACTTCGCAGCCTAAATCGGCCAGACGAGTCATGAGGGGAAGGGCGTTCGGTTGAGCAAGCGGCTCACCACCCGTCACGCAAATATAAGGAGTTTTAAAATCTAAAGTGGTTTGAATAATTTCTTCTAATGATTGGCGTTCACCGCCTTCAAACGAATAGGTTGTATCACAATAAGTGCAACGTAAAGGACAGCCTGTTAAGCGGATAAAGACCGTAGGCAAACCTGCGGTATTGGCTTCACCTTGCAATGAATAAAAAATCTCCGTAATACGTAAACCCGCAGACGGATCAGAAACAGGAATAGCGGAAGATCGAAGGGTACTCATAACAAAATTAACCAGATATAAAAAAACAAAAAATCTCTACGATCATTGCTAACCGTAGAGACGAGGAGCGATAGAGGCTCCACGGAACACGAATGCTCCGCTGAAATAAAGACTTAGTCTTCGCGTAATAAGTCGTTCAAGCTTGTTTTCGCACGAGTTTTCGCGTCAACTTTTTTCACGATTACTGCAGCGTAGAGGCTGTATTTACCGCATTTAGACGGCAAGCTACCAGAAACCACAACAGAACCAGCAGGAACACGGCCGTAATGGATTTCGCCAGTTTCACGGTCATAAATCTTAGTTGATTGACCAATGAATACGCCCATTGAAATCACAGAACCTTCTTCTACGATCACACCTTCAACGATTTCAGAACGCGCGCCGATAAAGCAGTTGTCTTCAATGATTGTTGGGTTTGCTTGAAGTGGTTCAAGAACGCCACCAATACCAACGCCACCAGATAAGTGAACGTTTTTACCAATTTGAGCACATGAACCAACAGTTGCCCATGTATCAACCATTGTACCTTCGTCAACATATGCACCAATATTGACATATGAAGGCATCAATACAACATTTTTTGCTTGGAAAGAACCTTTACGTGCTACAGCAGGTGGTACTACACGTACACCAGCAGCTTTAAATTGTTCTTCAGTCCAGTCAGAGAACTTAGTATCTACTTTGTCATAGAAGCGTAAGTCACAAGCTTCCATTGGTTTGTTGTCGTTCAATTTGAATGAAAGCAAAACGGCTTTTTTCACCCATTGATGAACAATCCATTCACCATCAATTTTTTCAGCAACACGTAATGTACCGTTATCTAGGCCAGCGATCACTTCTTCTACTGCTGCACGTACTTCAGCAGGACAGTCAGCTGCAGTGAAATTAGCACGGTCTTCAAACGCTTGTTCAATGATTGTTGAAAGCTGAGACATGTTCTTCCATCCAGAAAAAAATTTTCCAAGATTTTACACTATATCGAGTTAAAAATAGATGGTAAATCGGCCTAGGATCGGAATTAATTATTAAGCAAGCACTAAAACCAAGAAATTAAGAGTGATGAATTTAGTATTTTCATAAGGTTTGTATAAAAAATACGCAAAATATACAGAATTGTTCCTTAACATCATTATTATATTTAAAAAAATGAAACAAAAACTCTTTATTAATCAATATTGAAATCTAAATGTATCAAAAGTTAACAAAAAATCAGTAAATTTGCATAAATGTTGAGCTGTGTTTCCTTTTAACATGTGCCATATAACAAGTCTGTAAAATCTGAATAACAGTTTATTTTGAGGAGAAACACATGAAATCATTACGTTTATTAACAGTAGCTGCTCTACTTACTGCTGCAGGTACTGCAATGGCAGATACCTCTGTAGTTCATGATGGCTATGCATTTGATCAAAACCAACTTATCCCAACTGGCGCTCGTCTAGAAGTGGGTACGACTGGTTATGGTGGTGCGTTACTTTGGACTGCGAACCCATACGTCGGCCTTGCATTAGGTTATAACGGTGGTGATATTTCGTGGACAGATGATGTTTCTATTGATGGTACAAAGTACGATCTAGATATGGAAAATAGCACTGCGTATTTGAATGCTGAGATTCGTCCTTGGGGAGCAAGTGCAAATCCATGGGCACAAGGTTTATACGTTGCAGCAGGGGTGGGTTATATTGATAACGAATATGATCTAACTAAACGTTCTAAAGATGGCACAATTAAAATCAATGGTACAAATTATTCGTATAACGGATCTGTTAACGGAAACATGTCTTACGAAAATGATATTGCACCGTATGTAGGTTTGGGTTTTGCGCCTAAATTAAATAAAAACTGGGGTGTCTTTGGTGAAGTGGGTGCTTACTACACAGGTAATCCAGCAGTTGACTTAGATAAATCTGGTACATTTGTTAATGCTGCTGGTGGTAATGCATCTGCAGATTTACGAGCAGAAGAGCAAAAAATCCGTGAAGATGATAAATATCAATGGCTTCCAGTAGGTAAAGTAGGTGTGAGCTACCATTGGTAAGTTCTTACTGAAATAAAAAAACGAGCTTCGGCTCGTTTTTTTTGTTTTTAGAAAGCGTTTAAAATGTGTGACCAAATTTCAGACCATAGATCATGGCATCATTGTCTGAGACACTTGCAAGACCTGAAATATGCGATGTTTCAGTATTCGATGGTTTTGAGAGTTTCATATAATACAGGCCAGTCGCTAGAAAATTGTTCGGGTTAAATTTATGCATCATACCTAAACCTAAACCTCGATAGCCATCACTTGGGTTTAAGGTAGACGCCGCATTTCCTGTCCCGTTGTCCCAAATAAACTCTGCAGCAGCGAGCCAACTCGGATTCAATTGATGTGCAATCCCTAACTTTCTTGACCATTGATCTTTCTGATATTCCACCAATTGGATATCAGCTAAATCATGGTATTGTGGATCGAGTGCTGCGTACTGAAGCACGGCATTAAACTGCGGTGGCTGAATGTTGAAATCTTTCCAATTAATCCACCGAACTGTGCCATATACAACATTGTGTGGGCTAATGGCTGTTTGAAAATCAAAATTGACGCTTGGTGGCGTTTGAATTGAGGTATGGGTGTCAAGTACTAATTGAAAAGGACCATTTGAATATAAAGTTGATTCAGAGGTCTTATTTTCATGTTTGATTTTTGAACGATAGGTTAGGCTAGTTTTAATAGCATATTCAGGGATTTGATAACTGAATCCGAGCAGCCAACCAAGCGCTTCATCTTGTTTAAAATCGGCATGGTAGCCATTGAGAGCAGCATATTGTTGCCCAGAAATTTTTAAATCACCCTTAAATGTTTGTAGGCTTAAACCGCTATAAATATTCCAATTTTTATTGGGTTGATAGCCTACCAGCCCAGTTAGGTTATGCGTTCTAAAGTTAATATCGGCGCTTTCAATATCGATATTTGAGCCATCTGGTAAGCGTGGACTATATTGAAAACTGATATCGGTATGAAAGGGTTGTTCATAAATCACCCCCGCAGAAATATTTTCATGCGGTTGAATTTTAAGTGCAAATTTCCCAGAAAATTGTTGATGGGCGAGATTCCCTGTAGAAAAATCAGTGATGCCCAATTCACTAATTAAACCTTGGTTTTGAACTTTGCCGCCCACTTGAGCATCGACATAAGCCAAACTGACTTCAGTATAATTTCCGGGTTCAAGAAAGGCCGAGATCGATTGATCTGAGTTTTCTATCCCTGCTGCATACATGATTTGTATGGGGCAGATGATACCGACTGCCACTGCGACGAATTGATTTTTCATAAAGTCCTGGCTTATGGGTCGGAAGTGATGAAGTTTTAATTTTTATTGTGTTGAACGTATTTTAATCACAATTAAAAATAAAGCCAAGAAAACTTAGATAAAATATGAATTTACCAATAAAAAGAGGACAGCATGTGTCCTCTTTAATTCGTCAATTGGGATATCAGTCTTCTGGGTAAGCGACTTTTTTCAACGCTTTGATGTCAGCATCTGGTGAGCATAAAGAAATAAACTCATAGCCATAACCGCGTAGCAAATGTCCTTTGCGAACAGCAATCCAAGTGGTATTGACCCCGAAAATATCGGTTGGAATTTGTTTTAAACGGTAGTCACGTTCTGGGTCATATGCCACATCGTTGACAATACCCACTCCCATATTAAGTTCAACATAGGTTTTAATAACGTCTGCATCAAGTGCGGACATCACGATATCAACATCAAAGCCTGAATCTTCAAAGGCTTTATCAATTTTTGAACGACCTGTAAAACCACCGTGATAGGTAATAATTGGATAGTTCGATAAATCTTCAATGGTGATATTTGATTTTTGGGTCAGTGGGTGCTCTTTAGGCGTGATGATGCTGTGTTGCCAGTTGTAGTAAGGCACGCTTGCCAGGTTATCTTCATTGGTTAATGATTCGGTTGCGATCCCGATATCCGCTTCGCCTTGAAGGAGCATTTCTGTAATTTCAACAGGGCTTGCTTGTTGCAAAATTAGATGAACTTTTGGAAATTCTTTTTTAAATTGGTTCACAATCGGCGGCAAGACATAACGTGCTTGCGTATGTGTGGTCGCAATCGTCAATGTCCCTTCATCTACTTTGTTGAAGTCATCTGCTAGACGTTTAATATTGTCTGCATCTACAAGCATGCGTTCAACGATACCCAATAATGACTGGCCTGGTTCGGTTAAACCGAGTAAACGTTTACCTTTACGGATGAACAGCTGTACACCAAGTTCATCTTCTAGATCTTTGATGTGTTTACTCACGCCTGACTGCGAAGTGTAAAGTGCAGCAGATGCTTCTGTTAAATTAAAATTCTGACGTACGGTTTCTCGAATAATTCTTAATTGTTGGAAATTCATAATTTTATTTTACCTTAAAAGCAAGTGGGGCTTGTGACGGCCCCAACTTTTTGTTTTATGCAACTTGGTTTTCAAATAAATGCAAGTTTGTTGCACTTAACCATACCGTTTGATTTGGGCGGAATTGATGCGCTTTCGCTTCATCTGCCGTTAATGAAATTTCAATAAGATTGCCTTGACGGTCATGCAGTTCAGCAATGACTTTACCTGCAATCCAAAGCTCACGTACAAAAGTCGCTTGGATGGCATTTTCTTGCGGCTGTGCATGAATACGCAGTTCATCAGGGCGAGCGAAGGCAATGACATTTCCTTGCGGCGCATTGGCGTTTTGTGGCAACAAAATTCGGTCTTCACCAATTTGAATGAGGCCATTGCTATTTTGACCTTCAAAACGGTTGGCTTGACCTAAAAAGTCAAATACAAACGGTGTTGCAGGTTTTTCATAAACTTCACGCGGCGAGCCTATCTGTTCTACGTTGCCTTTATTCATCACAATGATTTGATCGGCCACTTCAAGCGCTTCTTCTTGGTCATGGGTCACGAAAATAGAGGTGATGTGGAGTTCGTCATGCAAGGTACGTAACCAGCGGCGTAATTCTTTACGAACTTTGGCATCCAATGCACCAAAAGGTTCATCCAGTAATAACACACGCGGTTCAACCGCTAAAGCACGTGCTAGTGCAATACGTTGACGTTGACCACCTGAAAGTTGAGCAGGGTAACGGTCAGCCAAGAAACCAAGCTGAACAAGATCAAGCAAACGAGTAACCCGCTTTTTGATCTCGGCTTCAGATGGGCGTGTTGCACGTGGGCGTACACGTAAACCAAAAGCAATGTTGTCAAATACGGTCATATGACGGAACAGTGCATAATGTTGGAATACAAAACCAACTTCACGTTCACGGACATGAACTTTAGTGGCATCTTCACCTTCTAGAATGACTTGACCGCTATCGGCAGATTCAAGTCCTGCAATGATACGGAGCAGGGTGGTTTTGCCACAGCCTGATGGGCCAAGCAACGCAACGAGCTGGCCATCAGGGAAATCTAAAGAGATATTTTTAAGTGCATGGAATGCACCAAAGTGTTTTTCAATATTTTTTACTTGAATACTCATGAGGTCATTCCTTAAGAAACTTGTGAATCTTCTTTACGCTTGTCTTGTCGTTCCTGACGTAGTTCAACCCATGTTTTTAAAATCAGGGTCACAATCGCCAAGAGCGCTAATAGTGAAGACACAGCAAAAGCAGCACTAAAGGTATATTCGTTATAAAGGATTTCTACGTGTAGCGGTAAGGTGTTGGTTTCGCCACGAATGTGACCTGAAACTACAGAAACAGCACCAAACTCACCCATTGCACGTGCATTACATAGAATCACGCCGTAGATTAAGCCCCATTTGATATTTGGAAGTGTCACTTTCCAGAAAGTCTGCCAGCCTGAAGCACCCAATACGATAGCTGCTTCTTCTTCCTCTGTCCCTTGAGCTTCCATTAATGGAATCAACTCACGTGCCACAAAAGGAACGGTAATAAACACAGTAGCAAGGACAATGGCTGGAACGGCATATAAAATTTTGATGTCGTTATCCATCAGCCAGCCGCCTAACCAACCTTGAGTACCAAAAATCAATACCAACATTAAGCCAGCAATAACTGGAGAGACTGAAAATGGCATATCAATAATCGTGGTTAAAATAGATTTACCACGGAAATTAAACTTGGCAACAGACCATGCCGCAGCTACACCAAAGACGACGTTCAACGGTACGGCAATCACAGCTGTCAGTAGCGTAAGTTTTACTGCTGATAATGTATCTGGATGTACCAGTGCTTGGAAGTAAACGCCAACACCTTGTTTAAAGGCTTCAACGAAAACCAAAACCAATGGCAGAATCAGGCAGCTTAAGAAGAAAATTAAAGCAATGATGATCAGGGTATAACGAACCCATGTCGGTTCACGCGTTGCATCACGCGACTGTAATTTTTCCGCAAGCGCATTACTGTTCGTATTCATCGTGCAGTTCTCCCTGTACGGCGACTTGCCCATGCTTGAACCAAGTTAATTAAGAATAAAATGGCAAAAGAAATCACCAGCATCACAACAGCAATCGTGGTCGCACCTGCATAATCATATTCTTCAAGGCGAGAGATAATCATCAATGGGGCAATTTCAGTCTTGAAGGGTTGGTTACCTGCGATAAAAATCACCGATCCATATTCACCCACACCACGAGCAAAGGCCAAAGCAAAACCTGTTAACAGCGCAGGAAATAGAATAGGTAAGATCACTTTGGTCACAATCTGAAAGCGATTTGCACCCAGTGCAGAAGCTGCTTCTTCAAGTTCAGTTTCTAGGTCGCTCAGTACAGGCTGTACAGTACGAACCACAAAAGGAATACCAATAAAGATGAGAGCCAAGGTAATACCGATCGGGGTATATGCGACTTTAATGCCAATGGGTTCAAGGTACTGACCGATCCAACCAGTCGGTGCATATAACGAAGTTAATGCAATACCAGCAACGGCAGTTGGCAATGCAAAAGGTAAATCAACCAATGCATCGACAATACGTTTACCCGGGAAGGTATAACGAACCAAGCACCATGCTAAGAGTAAACCAAAAACCACATTAACTAACGCAGCAATAATGGCGGCACTAAAACTCAGTTGTAACGATTTTAAAATACGTTCTGAGCTTAAAATCTCCCATAGTCCATCCCAACCGATACCTAAAGACTTAATAAATACGGCTGAAAGGGGAATGAGCACAATTAAGGATAAATACGCTAGGGTAAAGCCTAGAGAAAGACCAAATCCTGGCAGCACTCGGGATCGCTGCGACATGATGACTCCTCAAAATGAGAAAAGCTGACTTAAAAGGTCAGCAAAATTGAATAAATGATTTTGCGACAAGCTTAATGCTCAGTACTTAAAAAGCAAATTGAAATAAATACTTGTTTTCATCAGTAAAGCTGATATGTTTCATGTGGTTTTCTGAAATTAAGTAATTGAAAATTTCAGGAAATGGTCCAAAACCTGATGCAACATTAATGTGACCCACAGCGCCCATATTTACAGGGTAGAGCTTCCAAGCATCAGCAAGTTGTTTTGCATCGTCAAATGCTAGCCAAGGATCATTTTCACTAATCAACATCGTTGTCGGCACACGAATACTTAGCTGATGAAAAAATGCTTTGTAATCCGTTGTACTGTCGCGTGCAAAGCCGTTTTCTCCAAAGCGTGCTGGATTGGCTGGCGCAACCAAAACTAAATTTTTGATTTTTTTATTCAGTTCAGGATGCAAGGCCAATGCTGCTACCGTTGTTAAACAACCAAAGCTATGCGCCACAATTTGAATTTCACCCTGTAAAGGTCGTACGGTTTTAACGAATTGTTTAATCCAGTCTTTTAGTACAGGATGATTCCAGTTTTTTTGCTGAACACGAGAGCTAGACATGAGCTGACGTTGTAACCAAGATTGCCAATGTACGTGTTCACTACCGCCTACACCCGGGACAATTACTGTATGTGTCATGTCAAGTTCTCCTGATTCAGTCAATGAATGGTCTTATTTTCCATTGTTGGCTTTGACGATTTGGTCAAACACGCCGCCATTTTCAAAGTGTGCTTTTTGGACTTTATCCCAACCACCAAATTCTTTATCAATGGTTACGAGTTTAAGTGGCTTAAAGACTGATGCGTATTGTGCAAGCGTTGTAGCGTTACGTGGACGGTAAAAGTTCTGAGCTGCGATTTGCTGACCACGTGGTGAATAAAGGAAGTTTAAATAGCCTTTGGCTAAATAAAGATTGCCTTTTTTCTCCGCATTCTTTTCTAGAACAGCAACAGGTGGCTCAGCTAAAATTGAAAGTGAAGGGGTCACAATTTCAAACTTACCCGGTTGTTCACGAATCGCTAAATGTGCTTCATTTTCCCAAGCCAGTAATACATCACCAATGCCACGTTCAGCAAAGGTCGTAGTCGAACCACGTGCGCCTGAATCGAGTACTTTGGTGTTTTTATAAATCTTACGGACAAATTCTTGAGCCGTTGTATCATTACCACCCGCTTGATGTTTTGCCCAAGCCCATGCTGCTAAATAGTTCCAACGCGCACCGCCTGAGGTTTTCGGGTTTGGGGTGATAATACCTACGCCTGGTTTAACCAGATCGCCCCAATCTTTAATCGCTTTTGGGTTGCCTTTACGGACTAAGAACACAATAGTTGAGGTATATGGCGTTGAGTTTTGTGGAAGTTTCTTCTGCCAATCTGCAGGTAAAAGTTTGGCTTTTTCTGCAATCACATCAATATCCGCTGCAAGTGCTAAAGTCACCACATCGGCATCTAAGCCATCAATGACTGCACGTGCTTGTTTACCTGAACCACCGTGAGATTGTTTAAAATTAATTTTTTGACCTGTACGGCTTTCCCAATATTTGCTGAAGTCTTTATTCACACTTTCATAGAGTTCACGCGTTGGGTCGTAAGATACGTTTAAAAAGTCTTTTGCAGCTGCGCCAAAAGAAACTGTCGAGATGACGGCAGCAAGAACACCCAATTTTAATTTTGCGGAAATACTCATGTGAACCTCAATAATTTTTACTTTATCTGTAACATGGGTGAAGAATAGCGCCAATCTTTATGCATAAAAAATAATTAAAAACGAATTTTATATGAATAAAAAAGATAAAAGGCATGTCTATGAAAAAAAAGCATCGACCTTATACGAAAGGAAGATGCTTTTCAGTATTTAAAGCATTATTTTGAATTATTGATCTTCACGATTTGGTCAAAGACGCCAGCATTTTCAAAATGTTTTTTCTGCACTTTGCTCCAACCACCAAACTCTTTATCAATCGTGACGAGTTTTAAAGGTTTAAAAACATTTTTATATTTTGCTAAAACTGCCGCATTACGTGGACGATAATAGTTCTGTGCGGCAATAGTTTGACCTGCAGGTGAGTACAGATAATTTAAGTACGCTTTGGCTAAATTTTCATTGCCATCTTTCTTGGCATTTTTTTCTACAATCGCAACTGGTGGCTCGGCCAAGATAGAAAGTGAAGGGGTCACAATCTCAAACTTACCCGGCTGTTCACGAACTGCCAAATGTGCTTCATTTTCCCAAGCCAATAACACGTCACCAATACCACGTTCAGCGAATGTAGTTGTTGCACCACGAGCACCTGAGTCGAGGACTTTGGTTTGCTTATAGATTTGGCGGACAAATTCTTGGGCTTTTGCATCATTACCACCTGCTTGATGTTTTGCCCAAGCCCACGCTGCTAGATAGTTCCAGCGCGCACCACCCGATGTTTTTGGGTTCGGGGTAATAATGTCGACACCCGGTTTAATTAAATCGCCCCAGTCTTTAATGCCTTTCGGGTTGCCTTTATGCACTAAGAACACAATGGTCGATGTATATGGCGTTGAGTTTTGCGGGAATTTTTTTTGCCAGTCTTTTGCAACTAAACCACGTGCAGCAATTTCATCTATATCAGCAGCCAAAGCCAAAGTGACGACATCTGCATCTAGACCATCAATAACTGCACGAGCCTGTTTGCCTGAGCCACCATGAGATTGTTTAAAGTTAATGTCTTGGCCTGTGGTTTTTTTCCAGTAAACACTAAAGTCTTTATTGAAGTTGTCATACAATTCACGGGTTGGATCATATGACACATTTAAGAAATCTTTGGCAGATGCACTAAATGCTGTGGCAGAAATGAATGCAGCCAAAACCCCAAGTTTTAATTTCGATAGATTCATGTTGTCCTCAATTTTTATACATGTTTTGTTGGATGAGGCAAGAATATCTGTAGTTTTAATGCAGAAAAAATAATTAAAAAAGAATTTAATATGAACAAAAAAGAAATATATGCTGAGCGATTATTTTTTAAAATAAAGTGATGTAATTGGGATGACGACGTATGCAGTGTTTTAAAAATGCGCAGCAAATAGAACAAGTTGATTTACTTGATCGAGCCTTTCACTATGGCGATGGCTGTTTTAGCACGGCACGTATTCGCCAAGGACAAATAGAACTTTTAGCTTTGCATATTGCACGATTAAAACTGAGCAATGAGCGATTAAAGCTAAATGCAGATTTAAGCCTTATTGAAGACACTCTAAAATTGTTACGTAAACAAGATGTCGTCAATGGCACTTTAAAAATTGTGTTGAGTCGTGGTATTGGTCAGCGTGGCTATAGTTTACCTGAGCACCCAGCAGATGTTTGGGTGTTTTATTACCCTAAAACCGTTGCAGATTTTAAGTATGAAACTGTCAAAAGTGGTGTATTACATCAAGCCATTGGGTTAACCATGCCAAGTTTGGTGGGCTTGAAGTCCTTAAATCGATTAGAACAAGTCATGCTCAAAGCAGAGTTGGATCAAACCCCATGGGGCGAAGCTTTGGTGACGGATGTGCAAGGTACAGTTGTTGAAGGTGTGAGCAGTAATTGTTTTATTCGCACAAATGAAGGATGGATTACGCCTGAACTTCGTTATAATGGCGTGCATGGTGTCATGCGTGCAGAAATTTTAAAACGGATGCAGCAGCTTCAGATTCCATGTACTCAACGTCACGTCAATATGGATGAAATTACGCATTTTCAGAGTGTTTTTTTCTGTAATGCCTTAAGTCCCATGAAAATTGCATCAACTCTGAATGGAGTTGAGTTAGATGTTCAAGCTTGTATTGAACTTTTCCGAACACTTCAATTAAGTCAGATTCGTTAATATGTCCACCGTGTCTAAAAAAACAAATAAGAAAAAATCTGCCAAAGCAGGTTTTCCATTTAAAGCATGTTTGGTTGTGCTACTTGGTATCGTTGTACTTGTGGCGATCTTACTGTGGTCGAGTTTGTTTAAAGCCTATCCTGTGGAAGGCAAAAAGCAAATGTTGGCGATTGGAGCAGGGGATACCTATTCAGGATTTATTGACAGACTAGCCAAAGAGAAACAAGTTCATTTTCCTATTATTTTGAAGTTGTACCAAAAGTTCATGATCAATGACACCTTAAAAGCAGGTGTGTATGAAATCCATGAAGGCATGAGTGTGCGAGAAGTTATGGAGTTGATTTCTAATTCTGAAAATGCGCAAATGAATCGAATTTTAGTGATCGAAGGGACGACATTTAAGCAACTGATAGATGCTTTAAAAAATGACCCTTTGGTGACGCATGACATCAGTCATTTACCGTATGCAGAAATCTTAAAAGAGCTCGGCATTCCGTATTCACACCCTGAAGGATTATTTGCACCGAATACGTATTTCTTTGCAAAAGGCGAGTCTGATCGAAAAATTTTGAAGGATTTATATAACCGACAAATCAAAGCCTTAGATCAGGCTTGGAACAATCGAGCTCAAAATTTACCGTATAAAGATAAATATGAAGCCTTGATCATGGCATCGATTATTGAAAAAGAAACCAGTATTGATAGTGAGCTTGAACAAGTGTCTGGTGTATTTGTGCGTCGTCTCAAACAAGGGATGCGTTTGCAAACAGATCCAACTGTGATTTATGGCATGGGCGATAAATACCAAGGCAATATCACTCGCCAAGATTTACGTACACCTACAGCATATAATACTTATACGATCAATGGCTTACCGCCTACACCGATTGCTTTGCCGAGTCAAAAAGCTATTGAAGCTGCAATGCATCCTGATTCATCTAACAATATATATTTTGTTGCAACAGGAAATGGCGGCCATAAATTTAGCAGTAATTTGCAAGACCATAACCGCGCGGTACAAGAATATTTATCTGTAATTCGTGCGAAAAACTAAGGAGTGAGCATGTTTATTAGCTTTGAAGGCACGGAAGGTGTGGGTAAAACTACACTCATTCGTAAATTACATGATCATTTCCAAAATTTGGGTAAAAATGTCGTACTTACACGTGAGCCGGGTGGTACACCTATGGCTGAACAAATTCGTGCATTACTTCTGGCCGTCAATCATGATGAAGCAATGAGTGATGATACAGAGTTGTTACTTATGTATGCTGCACGCGCACAGCATTTGGCGCGCGTGATTTTACCTGCATTGGCAGAAGGTAAAATCGTTTTATGTGATCGTTTTGCCGATTCGAGTTTTGCTTATCAATGTGCAGGACGTGGTTTAGATCGTGACAAGCTCAATGTCTTAAATGCAAGTTTTGTTGCGCGTATACCGGATATTACTTTTTGGCTTGATGCACCGATTGAAACAGGAATGTTAAGAGCAAGAGAGCGTGGTGCTTTAGACCGTTTTGAACAAGAGAAAGCAACTTTCTTTGAGAAAGTAAGATCAGGTTTTGCTGAGATTCATCATACGCACCCTGAACGAATGAAACGCCTTGACGCAACCCAAACACCTGAGCATGTTTTCCAACAGGCATTATCGCATCTACAGCAGATCTAAAATGCCATAGTATTTGTTAGGCAATTGATTTAAAAATCATTCATAGCATAAGTTATGGATGATTTTTTTATGCCGCATCGAAAGCAGGCGATTATTGATTTTTTACAACGTGAATTTGCCCCAAGTTTAAAAAATTGTACGATTCAAGAGGTTGGACAGCAAACCGCGACCTTAATTTGGCATGTCACCGAACAAGATCTAAGACCAGGTAATACGATTTCTGGCCCAACCATGATGACTTTGGCTGACTTTGCGCTATATGTAGCTATATTGGGGGAGATCGGGATTGTAGGGCTGGCGGTCACGACCAATATGAATATTAATTTTTTAAGAAAACCAGAAGCCAATAAAGACTTAATAGGCGAGTGTCGATTGTTAAAAGTGGGCAAAAGTATAATTTATGGTGAAGTGTTGGTGTATTCAGCAGGTGTGGATGAGCCTGTGGCACATATTACTGGTAGCTATTCGATTCCTCCGCAGCGACACTGAACTGAAAATATACAGTTGATCCATTAGATTGGATTAAAATGCAGCAGTCTGTCTAAATAAATTGTGCATTGGTTGGTGAATTTTCTGCGTAGTGTATTTTTATTTGCATAATTTCAAAAACTTAGTAGGAATCAATCAGCTCACAAATGCTGTTTTAAATCTATAATTGAATCACAGATTTGATTGGTTAAATACATGACTGCTACTGCACATGAAGTTGTTCGGCTCTTTCAGGAGCATGCATATCCTTTGTCAGAAAAATTGACAGAAATGCTGAATGAGCATTACTCACATCAAACAGAACGACGTGGCTGTGGATATACTCAAGCCACACGTGTATTAGCTGAATATATTAATTTGCCGCGTGCATCACATGAATTTCAAGATCTCAAACTCTTTGATCAATATGACACGCATGGTTTACGCAAAATTTTAGATCAAAGTCGTGCTTATCATTTAGATTTGTCAGGTTGGCGTCATCTAGATTTAAATCAAAATTTAAATCAAAATATTCAGCAATTGAAACAATTTACAGACTTTTACGAGGTTTTACAGAAAGAATTACATCTTCAAAAAAGTTTGCGTCAAATTCAGCAACATGCAAATTTGGAAGAAAGTAAGCTTATTTGTACCTTGATTGAAGATCTGATTTTGCCAAAATCGTCAACTGAAAACCAAATCGTTGAAGTACAAGCACTGGCTAATAAGCCAAAAGTTGGCTCTTGTCCAATGGCTGAAAATTTCTTTTTAAAAATTGCACATCGACGTGTATTTCGTAGCGGTGAAATTAATATTTTTGTAGATGAATACGGTCAGCCCTTATTTATGGAAAAATTAAATATGGGGGATAACCATTCTTGTATCAGCTTGAAACCTGTACTCATGAATGGTGTCCGTATTCCAGCCGGTTCACTTTTTTCCGTCGATTATGATGCAGAACAATTAGTTGAAAAACGGGGGAATCGTGAATTTAAAGGTTTTGTGATTCCTTATCAGGCCATTTCTGGGTGGTGGTTTTTACGCTTAACGACTTTGGCTGTGTCGCCACAAAATCGAAAACGTGCATTCAGTACACATTTTCAGCAGCAAGTGGATAATGGTCTGTATAGTCCAGGTACGACTGAGCTTCAGCAATTAATAAATGTGGCGATAGCGCAACTTTGAGTATTTCCATCATGTTAGATGTATGCTTTTCGCCAAAATATTTTGCTCATACCCATACCAATAGTATGGAAAAATTATTGGCAGTTGGAACAGCTTTAGAACAATGGCAGAACATCCGAATACACGAACCTGAGTGTATTGACGCTGAAATTTTAAGCCAAGTGCATGATCCTGCTTATGTGGACGCATTTATGACAGGGCAGCCCACTAAGCTTGCGACCTTTTCAGGTTTTAAGCCTTGGAATACTCAGCTTCGAGATGCAGTGCTGAGAATCAATGCAGGGCAGTTGATGGCAGCAGAAATGGCTTTGCAAAAAGGCATTGCAGCAAATGTTGCACAGGGTTTTCATCATGCAGTGTATGAATATGGCGGATCATTTTGTACCTTCAATGGTTTGGCTTTTGTGGCACAGCAGAATCCGAATAAAAAAATCTTTGTACTCGATTGCGATCAACATGGGGGGAATGGTACAGCTGAGTTTACTAGACGCTTAGAGAACCTTTTTAACTTTAGTATTTATGGGCTACGTTTTGGTTGTCCTACTTATGAACGTTCTTTAACTCGGCATGTGCATAAAGATCGTGGAAATTTTGCACAATATACCTTGGCTATACATGAGGGAATACAGCATGCCAAAGCATGGGGTGCAGATTTAATCATTTATCAAGCAGGAATGGATTGTCATCAAGCTGACCCATTTGGCTCATCATGGTTTAGTACCGCTTTGATACAGAAACGCGAAGAAATGGTCTTTAAATTGGCTAAACGTGCAGATATTCCGCTGATGTTTGTATTGGCTGGGGGCTATCAAAATATGAATGATCTTGTAAATCTGCACTTAGAAACTTTCAAAGCGGCATTACATATTTATGGGTAGTAAAATCAAAAAAAAGCCGACTTCATGTGCGGCTTTTTTTGATTTAAAAGTTTTAAGAGACTAACTCAGTATTAACTACAGGGCAATCAACCGTGAAATCGGGTGGACTTAACACCGTTTTACGTAGTTCGTCTGCTTGTTCAGGATAGTCTAAAGTGAAATGCAGACCACGAGACTCTTTACGTTCCATTGCACAGCGCACAATCATTTCTGATACCAATACTAAGTTACGGAGTTCAATCAGATTTTTACTGACTTGGTAATCTTGGTAATACTCGGTGATTTCACGCTTAAGCATTTCAATGCGGTGTAGGGCACGTTGGAGGCGCTTGGTTGTTCTGACAATACCGACGTAGTTCCACATGGTTTGGCGAAGTTCATCCCAATTCTGCAAAATCACCACGTCTTCATCAGGGTTGGTCACTTGCGAGTCATCCCATTCTGGGACATGAGGCGCCTGATAAGTTCCTTGATGCTGTGCTGTGATATGTGCTGAAGCACTCATACCATAGACAAAACATTCCAGTAAGGAGTTACTCGCCATACGGTTTGCACCATGTAGGCCGGTATAAGAGGTTTCCCCAATGGCATATAGGCCTGGAATATCGGTCTGACTGTTTTCATCAACCACAACGCCACCACAGGTGTAGTGTGCTGCAGGAACCACTGGGATCATTTCTTTGGTAATATCAATACCGAGTTCCATTAAGCGTGCATACAATGTTGGGAAATGTTCTTTGACAAATTCTGCAGGTTTATGGGTGATATCAAGCCAAACATGACGGATTCCTAGACGTTTGATTTCATAATCAATAGCGCGCGCTACGATATCGCGTGGTGCTAATTCGGCACGCTCATCAAAGCGCAGCATAAAGCGTTCACCATCTGGAAGACGTAAATAGGCACCTTCGCCACGCATCGCTTCGGTAATTAAGAAAGAGCGAGCTTGAGGATGATATAAACAGGTTGGATGGAATTGGTTAAACTCCATATTGGCAACACGGCAGCCTGCACGATACGCCATGGCGATACCATCACCCGTCGCAATGTCGGGATTTGATGTATATAAATATGCCTTCATGGCACCACCACAGGCAAGGGCAGTGAAGGGTGCTAAAAAGGTATGTACTTTTTCGGTTTTTTCATCTAAAGCATACAGACCGAGAGCACGGTTTTCAGCTTCAGGATTTAATTTTTGTGCCGTGATTAAATCGATTCCAATAAAATTTTCAAAAATATGAATATTGGTTTTTTCTTGCGCACGTTCAACCAATGTTGTGGAAATAGCACGACCTGTGGCATCTGCTGCATGGATAATCCGCCGGTGAGAGTGACCACCTTCACGTGTCAGATGTAACTGTTCTTGTTCGTCTAAAGTAAATTGCACACCCTGATTTAGTAGAAAATCGACAGAAGATTTACCACCTTCAACGGTTTGTTTTACCGCCGCCATTTCACATAAATGCGCACCGGCAATCATGGTGTCATTGATATGCTGTTCAATAGAATCTGTTTTATCGAGGACGGCAGCAACACCACCTTGGGCATAATATGTGCTGGCATCCGTCAGCGTCGATTTAGCTAAAACAGCAATATTAAAATGATCTGGTAGCGATAGGGCTAAACTTAGGCCTGCACCGCCACTTCCCACAATAATTACATCAAATTGATGTATCGTGTTTAAATTAGACATGTCCATCAGCTAATTTTAAAAATGTCCGATCATCACAACTGTTTTTGCCTAAAAACGCAATGACTATAAATTAACTAAATAATGAAAAATATTCATAGATCTGTAATATTTAAGGAATGTTTAAGATTGTATATCATAAATAATCATCAAACATTTTATTACGAAGCTTAGACTTGCATTGTGATAAAAACTAACGTATTTCAAATGATAAGCACAATTGAGTGAATGCTAACAATGAATAAATCGTATTTACAAAAGGGACTCTATGCAGCTGTGTTTACGGTTGCTAGCGTGCAGACTCAGGCAGCGGGTCCTGTTGATTTTTCCAATTTGGTTGAACAAGTCAGCCCAGCTGTCGTAAGCGTGAATGTGGTTAAAAAGCTTAGTCAAGAAGAGCTTTTGCAGCAACAAGTCCCAGAAATATTACGACGCTTTTTCGGTAATCAGGTGGTTATTCCGCAGCAAAAAATGCCGCAAGAAAAGACCGGTTATGGAAGCGCATTCTTTATTAGTAAAGATGGTTATTTATTGACCAATCATCATGTGGTAGAAGATGCCTCGAAAGTCACCATTGTACTGAATGACCGCCGTGAAATTGATGCCACAGTTGTGGGTAGTGATGAGCGGACTGACGTGGCTTTGTTAAAGGTCAAAGGTTCAAATTTTCCTGAGCTACGCACAGGCAATGTTGACCGTTTACGTGTAGGTGAGCCAGTGTTGGCCATTGGTTCACCATTTGGCTTTGACTATTCAGCTTCGGCAGGAATCGTTAGTGCTAAAATGCGTAATATGATGGGAGAAACCTCGGTTCCATTCATTCAAACCGACGTGGCATTGAACCCGGGTAATTCTGGTGGTCCATTATTTAATCAGTCTGGTGAAGTGGTCGGGGTAAATTCTCGTATCTTTAGTGGTACAGGCGGTTATATGGGGTTATCGTTCTCGATTCCCATTGATGTTGCAATGGATGTTGCAGACCAATTAAAGAAAAACGGCAAGGTAACACGTGCTTATTTAGGCGTCATGCTACAAGATATCGATCGTAATCTTGCAGAGTCTTATAACCTTTCAAAACCAGAAGGTTCTTTGATTACTCAAGTTGCACCAAATTCACCTGCTGCAAAAGCTGGCTTTAAAGTGGGTGATGTCATTTTGAAATTTAATGGCACACCAATTTCACGTACAGGCGAACTGCTGAATTATCTTAATCGTACAGGTCCAAATCAAAGTATTCAGCTTGAAGTGCTGCGTGATGATAAACGCCAAAATATTTCAGCAACCTTGATCACAGCACCAGATGATACGCCTGCAAAAGCTGAAACGACATCTGTGAAAAAAGGTCCTGTGATTGGGGTGTCAATTCGCAACTTAAACGCAGATGAATTAAAACAACTGAGTCTAAAAGGCGGTGTCTTGATTCAAGATGTGCGAGCTGGTGGTATAGCTTCACAAGCGAGAATTCAGCCGGGGGATGTTGTCACCCAAGTTAATAATAAAGTCGTAAACAATGCTGAAGATTTTGTGAAAGTTATTTCTGAGTTGAAAAATGGTAGCATTGCACGTGTTTCTTTGATTCGTCAGGGACAGCGTGCGATTGTGGGCATGCGTATTCAGTAATGAGTTACTAAATGAAAACCACTCCAAGCGAGTGGTTTTTTAACTTTAGCGTTTTTGCAATTCACCCTTAGATAAAAATGGGTAGACTGTGGGCCACAATTTAAAATTTGCAGGACGCTATGAGCGATATCTTTGATTTAAAAATTACAGTTCAAGCTGAACATATCGACACATTAAATCATGTGAATAACGTGGTGTACGTCAGTTGGATGCAAGATGTCGCGACAGCACATATTGAAGCTTTGGGTTTAGGCTTAAAAGAATATATTGAATTGAAGCATGCCATGGTCGCTGTTGAGCATCATGTGCAATATCGTAAAGCAGCGCTCGAAGGTGAGGAGATTATTTTACGAACTTGGCTAAATGATATCAATGCATTGTATTCGTTTCGGCAGTACGTATTTTACCGCCCTAAAGACAAAGCGATATTATTTACTGGCAATACACAGTGGGCATGCATTGAAATTGCTACAGGCCGTCCAAAGCGCATGTCGCCAACATTTACCCAAGCTTATCGACCCATCGCAGATAGCATAAATCCGCTTGATTTTAGTGCTTATGATCTCTGAGTTTTAATTGAAACCTCATATTAATGCGAAGACTAGTTAAGTTGTACACGCAGGAAAAGTGGTTAGCATAAAAGCAATGCATTATTTTCGATACTTTGAAAAATCCATCTGCTATAATCCTCGGCAATTTCTATTAGGCTTTTGCTATGCATAAAGAATTGCATGCATAGCGCTTTTATTTTTCCAAGGTAGCCCATGGCGCAAGCTAAAAAATCTGTTGATATAAAAAACATTCGTAACTTCTCGATCATTGCGCATATCGACCATGGTAAGTCGACGCTTGCCGACCGATTTATTCAAACTTGTGGTGGCCTGCAAGATCGTGAAATGCAGGCACAGGTTCTAGATTCTATGGAATTAGAACGTGAGCGTGGTATCACGATTAAAGCTACGTCTGTGACTTTGTATTACACTCATCCTAACGGTGAAGAATACCAGCTTAACTTTATTGACACACCTGGGCACGTTGACTTTTCTTATGAAGTTTCACGTTCACTTGCTGCATGTGAAGGCGCATTATTGGTGGTCGATGCTGCACAAGGTGTAGAAGCCCAGTCTGTTGCTAACTGCTATACAGCAATTGAACAAGGCTTAGAAGTCCTACCTGTTTTAAATAAAATCGATTTGCCGCAAGCAGAGCCAGAGCGTGTTATTCAAGAAATTGAAGACATTATTGGTATCGAAGCGACTGAAGCACCTACATGTTCAGCTAAAACCGGTCTAGGCATTGAAGGGGTGCTTGAAACACTAGTCAATGTCATTCCTGCACCCGAAGGCGATCGTAATGCACCATTACAAGCCTTAATTGTTGACTCTTGGTTCGACAACTATTTGGGCGTGGTTTCTTTAGTTCGTATTAAAGAAGGTCGTGTGCGTAAAGGCGATAAAATGTTGATGAAATCAACTGGTCAAACGCACATCATCACCTCAGTAGGTATTTTTAATCCTAAACATACAGAAACTGACATGCTCGAAGCAGGTGAAGTTGGTTTCGTGATCGCGGGTATTAAAGATATTTTTGGTGCTCCAGTTGGTGATACGATTACCTTGGCAACTACACCAGAAGTTGAAAGCTTACCGGGTTTCAAAAAAGTGAAACCACAGGTCTATGCAGGTTTATTCCCAATCGATTCAAGTGAATTTGAACCGTTCCGTGAGGCGCTGCACAAACTGCAAATTAATGACTCAGCGTTGTTCTTTGAGCCTGAAAGTTCAGATGCACTTGGTTTTGGCTTCCGTTGTGGCTTCTTGGGTATGCTGCACATGGAAATTGTACAAGAACGTTTAGAACGTGAGTATGATCTGGACCTGATTTCTTCAGCACCAACCGTAATTTATGAAGCGGTGATGAAAAATGGTCAAACCATTTATATCGACAGTCCTTCTAAAATGCCTGATGGTTCAACAGTTGAAGACTTACGTGAGCCAATTGCTGAATGTCACATTTTAGTACCGCAAGAATACTTGGGTAATGTGATGACTTTATGTGTTGAACGTCGCGGCGTTCAAAAGAATATGAAGTTTATGGCGAACCAAGTGGCCATTACGTTTGAAATCCCAATGGCTGAAGTAGTTATGGATTTCTTTGATAAATTGAAATCATGTTCACGCGGTTTTGCATCGTTAGATTATAACTTTGTGCGTTTTGAGAGTTCATCTCTAGTTAAGGTGGATGTGTTAATCAACGGTGAAAAGGTTGATGCCTTGGCCATGATTTGCCACCGACAAGATGCTCGCCATCGTGGTATTGCACTTGTGGAAAAAATGAAAGATTTAATTCCACGTCAAATGTTCGATGTGGCTATTCAAGCAGCGATTGGTGCACAAATCATTGCACGTTCAACTGTAAAAGCGATGCGTAAAAACGTTTTGGCTAAATGTTATGGTGGTGACGTGTCGCGTAAGAAGAAACTTCTTGCGAAACAAAAAGAAGGTAAGAAACGTATGAAACAAGTGGGCAGCGTCGAAATCCCACAAGAAGCGTTCCTTGCTGTATTGAAAGTAGAAAGATAATAAATAGAGGTTTATGAGCTCATGGATTTTGACTTTAATTTGATCCTTGTTCCTGCCACAGTCATTTTTTTCTTAATTTGGCTGTTGGATAAGTTTGTCTGGAAGCAACGGCAGACCAAAGGTAAAGGGAATGAAAATGTCGTTATCGCATGGGCTTATGATTTCTGGCCGATTCTAGCGATAGTTTTGGTGATGCGTTCATTCTTATATGAGCCATTTAATATTCCATCTGACTCTATGGTTCCAACCTTAGAAACAGGTGATTTTATTGTGGTGAATAAATATCAGTATGGCGTACGTTTACCTATCGTCAATAAAAAAATTCTTGATGTCGGTGAACCTGAGCGTGGTGATGTCATTGTATTCCGTTATCCACCACAACCAACCATCAGCTATATTAAACGAGTGGTCGGTTTACCAGGTGATCATATTATTTACGATCATGGTCAACTGAGTGTGAATGGTCAAAAGGTGGCAAAAGTTCCTGTAGAATTTAGCCGTGAAAAAGATCAACTTGATACACCTACATCGATTTATCATAAAGAAACCATGGGTAAGCATACGTTTACCATGCGTGAGCTTGAAGGCGTCAATGTTGCGCGCCAAGCACCATTTATCAACTATGTTGAAAATGGTAAATATTCAACAGAAAATGGTTTATATTGGGAAGTTAAGGTTCCTGAAGGTCACTATTTCGCGATGGGGGATAATCGCGATCAAAGTGCGGACAGTCGTTTTTGGGGCTTTGTGCCTGAAGAAAACCTCACTGGACGTGCTTTTTACAAGTGGATGCATAAGGAACCTGGTTTAAAACTGCCTTCATTTAGTCGTAATGGCAGTATTGATTAGTCTTACATCAGGAAAATAAAATGAGACATCAACGGGGAACGTCTTATATTGCAATTTTAATTGCTGTGATTGGTTTTGCTTTTTTAGCTAAAGCTTTAATTGCGGTTTGGGGACCGTATGTTGACGATCGTCTCGTCAACAATGAAATTGAAGAATTGATGAAGAGCAGTCCTAAAAATATTGCTCCGAGTAAGTTTGAGTCACAAATGTCACAGCGTTTAGATATGAATGGTGTACGTGATTTAAATTTTAAAGATATTGCTCAAGTCACTAATGTAGATGGTCTACAAGTGAAAACAGATTATGAAATAAGAAAACCTTTCTTATTGAATATTGATATTGTGTTGAAGTTCGAGAAAAGTTTTGATCAAAGCTCAGTCCAAGCTAAATGAAGCTCGTTTAGCAAGTCGTATCGGTTATCAGTTTAAACAACCTGAATTGTTACAACTGGCCTTGACCCACCGATCGGTGAGCCATAAATACAATTATGAACGCCTAGAATATCTGGGCGATTCATTATTGGGTATGATAATTGCCAATTATCTGTACCATGCCTACCCGCATGAAAATGAAGGGCGTCTAACGCGTATGCGTGCGACACTGGTTCGTCAGGAAGCGCTAGGAAAAATTGCCAATGACTTAAAACTCAGTCAAGAATTAATCTTGAGTACAGGTGAGTTGAAATCTGGCGGTCATCATCGTGAGTCTATACTTGCGGATACTGTTGAATCGATCATTGGTGCAATCTATGTCGATTGTCAGGATTTAAAAATTCTGGAACCGATTGTTCTTAAATGGTATGTGCCATATTTAGATCATATTGAACCAACTGATCAACTGAAAGATCCTAAATCACGTTTGCAAGAGTATTTACAAGCACGTAAAAAACCTCTCCCGGTTTACGAGGTTGTAGATATTCAGGGTGATGCTCCGAACCAACATTTTAAAGTTGAATGTACAGTTGAAGGGCTCCCTGTTAAATACGGTGAAGGTTCAAGCCGTCGCTTTGCTGAACAGGCAGTAGCGGCAGAAATCTTAGAAATTTTGGAGAAAAAGTCTTAATGACTACTCATTCTGATCACGTAGATGCTGATCACGAGTCGCAAGGCGACAGTAACGATTTAATTAGTCAGTTTTTTAGTGCACAAGGCACTGAAATTCCTGCCGATTTTAAAAGTGGGTTTGTGGCGATTGTTGGTCGTCCAAACGTGGGTAAATCAACGTTGATGAACCATATTTTGGGTCAAAAACTTTCCATTACCTCTCGTAAACCACAAACGACGCGTCATAAAATTGTGGGTATTGACTCACGTGAAAAGTCTCAAGCGGTATTTGTTGATACGCCTGGGATGCACAAAAAAGAAGTTCGTGCCATCAATAAAATGATGAACCGTGCGGCGCATTCTGCACTTCGTGATGTGAACTTGGTCTTGTTTGTGATTGATGCAGACAAATGGACACAGAATGATGATTTAGTGTTAGAGAAGCTAAAAAATGCCGATATGCCAGTGATTCTTGTGATCAATAAAATTGATACACTAGAGAATAAAAACCATGCATTACCATTGATACAAGAGCGTGCAAAATTAATGAATTTTGCAGAAATTGTTCCTGTATCAGCATTACGTGGTGCAAATTTAGATCATTTGCGCAGCACGATTGAAAAATATTTGCCGTTCCAACCACCACTGTATTCACTTGAGCAATTGACTGATCGTTCAGAGCGTTTCCTTGCGTCTGAAATTATCCGTGAAAAAATCATGCGTCAATTGGGTGAAGAGCTGCCTTATGATTTAACGGTTCAAATTGAGTCGTTTAAAACAGAAGAAGCAACGGTAAATCCAAAAACAGGTCGTCCTAAAGCGGCGTGTACCTATATTGATGCGACGATTTTTGTCGATCGCTCTGGTCAGAAAGCTATTGTGATTGGTGAGAAAGGTGCCAAACTGAAAAAAATCGGTATGGATGCACGTGTAGATATGGAAAAAATGTTCGAGCAAAAGATCATGTTGACGCTTTGGGTGAAAGTCAAAGGCGGTTGGTCTGATGATGAGCGTGCATTGAAAAGCTTAGGTTATAGCGATATCTAATCGTTAAATAACAAACTTTGAGGGAAGAGTAATGATGAAAGTATTGGCCGTAGTTGCATGTGTTTTGTTTCTACAAGGATGTATTCATAAAATCGTTACTGTTCCTGTCAAAGTGGCTTATAAAACCACAAAAGGCGTGGTTAAAGGTACTGCTGCAGTTGTGGGTGCAGTCATTCCAGATGAGGATGAAGATGAAGACGACAAGAAAAAGAAAGACAAGGATTAATATTTCAAATCATGCGTAATGAGATACTGCATGGTTATTTAATTCACCATCGTAAATATCGTGAAAAAAGTCATATTGTGCACTTGTTTACTCAGGAGCATGGTCGAATTGATGGTATTCTCAGGCAAACGCCACCTCCCCAGTATCAACCAATTTGCTTGCAAGCATCTGGTAAGTCCGAACTTAAAAACTTTAGTAAACTCGAAATTGTAAATCAACCCATTTTCTTTTTTGGGGATGCTTTTTTTTCAGGATTTTATCTAAATGAAGTCTTATTGAGGCTATGTCCGTTAGAGGTTGAGATGCCTGAGACATTTGCTCAATATGCACACACCTTGGAACAACTTCAATGCATGTCTGTCCAGGCCAACCCTGATCTATTCTTACGGCAAATCCTTAGACAATTTGAGCATGTGCTGCTTGAAGAGTTGGGTTTTGCGTTGGATTTTTCAACTGATGCAAATCAACAGCAAATTCAGCCTCATGAAAATTATCAATTTTATTTAAACGAAGGTTTTCAACCTGTCATTAAAGCCTCACGCGCAACATTGTCAGGTCAACATATTTTAAGTATGTGTGATTATGAAAAAGGTGGGGAATTTAATCCTGAACAGTTACAATTACTGTCTAAGTTGTACCGACAAATGATTACTTCCTTGCTTGGCGATCGTCCATTAAAAAGTCGTCAATTGTGGATACAGAATTCTCAAACTCAACGTCATTAGGAAAGAATTATGGCAGCTTTGCTTGGTGTAAATATTGACCATGTGGCAACACTACGAAATGCACGTGGGACAACTTATCCAGATCCTGTGAATGCCGCAATTATTTGTGAGCAAGCGGGGGCGGAAGGGATTACGCTGCATTTACGTGAAGATCGTCGCCATATTAAAGATGATGATGTACGTCGTATGCGTTCTGTATTAAAAACCCATATGAACCTTGAAATGGCAGTGACCAATGAAATGGTTGAATTTGCCAAAGAGATTCAGCCGCATCATGTATGCTTTGTTCCTGAAAAGCGTGAAGAAGTCACGACTGAAGGTGGTCTAGATGTGGTTGGGCATTTTGAAGATGTAAAAAACGCGACTCAAGCACTCGCGGCGATTGGTTGCGAAGTTTCATTATTTATTGATGCTGACTTTGCTCAAATTGATGCAGCGATTGCCTGTGGTGCGCCTACGATTGAGTTGCATACAGGTGCATATGCAGATGCTGAAACACCTGAAGCGCAGAAAGCAGAGCTGGAACGTATTATTCGAGGTGCTGAATATGCGGCATCTAAAGGATTGATTGTGAATGCTGGTCATGGCTTAAATATTGACAATGTCACTCCGATTGCGCGCATTGCTCAAATTCATGAATTGAATATTGGTCACTCGATTATTGCTGATGCTGTATTTATTGGATTGGCACAGTCTGTAAAACAAATGAAAGCTGCGATTAAATCTGCACGTTAATTTTTAAGTAAAGTATATGTCAAATATTGATTATGACGCCCTAATGAAGCCAGTCATTGGCTTCTTGGGGTGTGAAACACCAAAAGCATGGCTAGATGAAGCTTTAAATAATTTGGATATCCTGATGCAGGATCATGCCAATTGTGAAAAGAAAGCAGCAAGTACAGCAATGAATTTGATGTTTCGTTATAGTTTTTTCTCGGATTTACAAATCAAACTGGCACAGCTAGTACGTGAAGAAATGCTGCACTATGAGCAAGTGCTGGAACTGATGGTAAAACGTGGTCAGGAATGGACTGCAATCAGTGCTGGACGGTATGCAGGTGGCCTACGCAAAGAAGTGCGGACTTATGAGCCAGAAGCGTTAATTGATATCTTGGTGATTGGCGCATTTGTTGAAGCACGGTCATGTGAGCGTTTCTATGCGCTTGCACCACATGTGGATGAAGAGTTGGGGCGTTACTACCGCTATTTGCTAAAGTCTGAATCACGCCATTATGAGGACTATTTAGCATTGGCCATGGATGTGGCGACGACCAATAAGCTAAAGAACCCGAAAGAAGATATTCAGATGCGTATTGAGCATATTCGTGAAGTTGAAAAAAATTTGATTAGCAGCCCAGATGATTTATTCCGCTTTCATAGTGGTGTGCCAGTCAAAGCCGCTTGATAAAATAATCCTCCAGAATGGGGGATTTTTTATGCACTTAAAATAAATGATAATAAGAATTATTTACAACATGCTTGAGTGAATCTAAAATGAAACGATCTCTATGAATCAAACAATTTAAGCTCACTTATTTAATATGAAATTACAATTCACTTTACTCTGTATCGCTTTGTGTGTGGTTGGTCAGGCTCAAGCGCATTATCCTTATGTGGCGCCATTAAACTATCAAACATTTAATAATCATAGTGCCATTCTTTCTGGTTTTTATGACAATCCGTTTGTTTCTGAAATAGCCATTAAAAACTTTAATTTCCATGTACATACACCATCAGGTGATAAGCTGCATTTAACAGATGCCGATTGGGTAAAAACGCAAACGGTCAGCAGTTATAGTTTAGAAAATAAGCAGGATGGCACGTATCGTATTCGTGGTGAAAAACAGGGAAGTACAGCGCGTTTTGCTTATGATCAAAAGCAGTGGAAAGCGTTAATCAATGGTGTACGTGATCCTCAAAAAACTGCGAATGCAAATGTCATTTATACAGCCGAGTTGACTAAAAAGTCGCAAATCAAAAGTATTCAAACCCAAGAAATCATCGAAACTTTTATATCGCGCCGTGTAACGTCTACAAATGTAGTGAATCATTTGCATGATAGTTTTGATGTGCAATTTAGAACCCATCCGAATGCCATTATGCAAAATGAGTCAGTACAACTGAAAGTGCTAGATCAGAAAAAAGCGGTTGCGGGTTTGCAGATTGAAATTTTGCAGCAAACAACGGATTACAGCCGTGAGGGAAAAGTTTATAAAACGCTTAAAACTGATCAAGAAGGAAACTTGAATTTTAGCCTATCAGATCGTGGTCAGTATTTACTGAAAATTGACTATCAGCAGCCTTTTGAAATGAAGGGAGACGCATTAAAACGATATAAATATACTTTGAGCTTTAATGTAATCTAAGGGTAGTTAAATGAGAAAAAGCTCTGCGATTTGCAGAGCTTTTTTATGAAAATGATTTAGCTATCTTTAGGTTCAAGATAAAACATCGATAAACCTATCAATAAAATTAAACTGGTTTGAGTGAAAAAGTGTTTATTAAAACCACCATAATATTGCTGCGAATAGCCTGCAATCAGTAAATAACCCGTTAAATAGAGCAATCGATAATATCGGCTCTCAAAACAATAACAGATACTTGCAAAACATAAAATCAGGCAACCAATGACCATATAGTGGATATCCCAAATGATGGTGTTGATTACAAATAAAAGTGCTGCAAGTGCGCCGATAGATAAATTACGCAGGCTTTCAAACCCTTGAAAAATGTGCATCAAAGCTAAAATGAAGAGTGGTAATAGAGCAAGTGCATATTTTATTTTCATACTGTTTTGCGTCATGAGCATAAAATTTTGCTGTTTCTCAACAATGGGGCTAGTACTGATGCTTAGCCTAAGCCATTGAAGGGTTAAGTGTTCAGGGGTGTTGGCTTTAACTAAAAATTTGAGAGTGGCTTGTGGTGGGATAATATAATTTTCTTGGAATTCATGGCCATAAAACATCCAGGATTTATTGGTCTCCAATGTGCGATATTGCGTATTTTTTTGAGTTGAGATGTTAAAAAGTTGTCCACTTGCATTTAACCCAGCTTTCATACATGGCGTTTCTTTCTCGTTAACAATGCATAACGGAAGTACTGAAATTTCAAGATCTTTTCGTGTTTGTTGCTGACCTGCAAAATCAATATGAACATACAGTTGATCAGATTGGTTTTGCAGTGTAATCGGTGTGCTCGCCCAATATTGTCCTTCTGTCATCTCGTTCAATACAGATTCAGATATTTCCGGAATAGTATTGTGATTTTGAATCTGCTGAGGTGGAATCAACCATTGTAGGCTGCTGTCAAGAAGGGTGTTGGTTTCACTATTATATAAATTGGGTGGCGTTTTGAAATGTTGCTCAATTTCACTTTCGGGTGTGCAGCTCACCAAATAAATTGCAAATGGGCTGATAAAAATTAAAAGAAAAATGAATGCAGTGAGGTAGTGTCTTAAGGCAGTTTTATTTGATTCAGCATCAACTTGAATGAACATTTTTTTATTTTAATGACAATGACTTATAGATTATATATAAATCATAGGCATTAAAAAAGCCCATTTAAATAAATGGGCTTTAGAATTTGGCTCTCCAACCTGGGCTCGAACCAGGGACCTGCGGATTAACAGTCCGTCGCTCTACCGACTGAGCTATTGGAGAATCTGAATGCGATTATAAGCAGATTTTGAAGAGGGTCAAGCTAAAAATACCAATATGAGGAGAAATGCGTGATAGATGTTTTTTATTTGAACAAAAAGAAGGATTTTTCAGAAAAAATGAATCTTAGGCTTGCAAAGAAAAAATTCAATTGATAGTCTGAATGCAACAACAGAGCGTTTAAACATATGTTTAAACAGTGTGGATTTAAACCCAACTTGCCAGCACTAAAATGGCTAAACAGGAGAAAGCGAATGAATACGCTGACTATTTCTCAGATTTTTTCAAACTTTTCTTTTTATCAAGAAAACTATCTTTCCATTATTAGTAACCAAGAGCGATATCAAACACCTGTCGAAGGTGCGTACGTTGACGTTTGGCCTTTGGGTAAACGTGACTTGGCATTGGGAGATCTATTGCAACTGTGGTTTAGTGAAAAATGGTTGATCAACGCGCCATGTCATTTACGTTTTGAACATCAAGATGATGGTCGTCGTGTGCCTTTGCAACGCAAGCAAGATTTGTATTTATACCAATTGGCAGGTAATGCGTTATCAGGCTCAAATCGTTCTAAAGTATGGTCTATTTCAGAACAACGGGAACTTCGTGTTGAGTTAGATAGTGCTTTAAAATATTACTGCTTTCAAAAGGGCAGTAATCGCATTGATCTAAGCGAAGGCCAATTAATTCGCGCCTTACATTCAGCAATTTAAGTTTGAATCATCATCTGCTCGCATTGAATTGCGAGCAGAAAAATAAAAATATTAAGGACGTATAATCATGCATGTCGCTGTTGCATGAGCATATATCTTTCCATTGTTATCCATAATTCTGCCTTCTGAAATTGCTAAATTTTTGCTGATATTAATTAAATGGCCTATTGCGGTTAAATCTTGATTTTTAGGGATAGGTCGACACATTTTTATATTGAGATCAATGGTGCCATAGCCTATACCAGCTTCTAATGCCGAGTGTACGACACACCCTGTAACTGTATCTAAGACTGTTGCTGCAAAGCCACCATGCACACCACCAAGGGGATTTAAATGGCGCTGATCGGCTTTTACAACAAACTCTACATTACCTTGCTCAATCTTTTTGGGTTGCATTGGAATAATTTCACTAATGCTTGCAGGTGGAATTTGGCCTTGCATCATTGCCTTTAAAATTTCTAGTCCAGTCATTTCTTTGATGTTCATTGGTATATCTCTGGATAGGTTAGTTTTGTGGTTGTTTTGGGTTCTAAAAAGGAACTTATTTAAATAACATAGCTGAAAACGTAAAAAGAATGCAAACCAAAGATTTGAATATGAAGGTTAGTTTTAGGTTTTATCGTTTGGTTTTTTAATATTTAAGTTGATTTGAAGGAAGTCAAATGGGCTGGATGAGCTTTGTTATTTAGTTTGAACCGCGAAAAAAATTGATCAAAAGCGTGTAGAAGTGAAGCGTATTAATTTATTTTTTTGATGAGTATAAAAAAACCCGCGATATTCGCGGGTTTTTTAAATCTAGCTTTTTAAAAGCAGATTATTTTTCAGCAGCAATTGAAGCAATCGCAGCATCTACGCCTTCGATTGAGTCAGCAGCTTTCTTGATACGTGCAAGCGCATCTACAAGAACTTCGTCTGCAGTTGCATAAGAAATACGCATGTAACCGCCAAGACCGAATGCATCTCCAGGAACTACTGCAACACCAGTTTCTTCCAATAACCATGCAGAGAATTCTGTGCAAGATTTTAAACCTTTTGCACGAATCAATGGACGGATGTTTGCGTATGCATAGAATGCACCATCAGCAGGAAGGCAAGTGATACCGTTGATGTCGTTCAAGCCTTTCACAACTAGGTCGTGACGGCGTTTGAATGCTTCAATCATTGGCTCAAGAACGTCTTGAGGGCCATTCAATGCAGCTTCAGCAGCAACTTGTGAAATAGAAGTTGGGTTTGAAGTTGATTGAGATTGGATTTTTTTCATCGCACCAATAAGTTTAGCAGGGCCCGCTGCGTAGCCAATACGCCAGCCAGTCATTGCATAAGCTTTAGATACACCGTTCAGAACGATTACGCGATCGTAAAGGTCTGGTGCAACTGTTGCGATGTTGTAGAATTCGTCGTCCCAACGGATTGGTTCGTACATATCATCAGAAGCAACTAAAACTTCTGGGTATTTACGTAGTACGTCAGCTAAAGCAAGCAATTCTTCTTTAGTGTAGATCATACCTGTTGGGTTAGAAGGGCTGTTTAGAACCACTAAACGAGTTTTGTCAGTGATTGCAGCTTCTAATTGAGCAGGCGTAATTTTGAAACGTTGGTCTTCACCACATTTCACGATTACAGGAGTACCTTCAGCAATGATCACCATGTCTGGGTAGCTTACCCAGTAAGGAGCAGGGATAATTACTTCGTCACCTTTGTTTAACAAAGCAAGTGCCAAGTTAAAGAAAGATTGTTTACCACCACAAGAAACCAAGATTTGGTTTGCAGCGTAATCAAGGTTATTGTCGCGTTTTAATTTAGCAATAATTGCTTTTTTAAGACCTGGAGTACCGTCAACAGCTGTATATTTAGTGAAGCCATTGTTGATAGCAGCAATTGCAGCATCTTTGATGTGTTGTGGGGTATCGAAATCCGGTTCACCTGCGCCTAAACCAATTACGTTTTTACCAGCAGCTTTCAATTCAGCAGCTTTGTTAGTAACAGCAAGTGTAGGGGACGGTTTGATGCTATTTACACGATCAGACAGACGTACGTCCACGGCAGTATTCCTTCTTATAGGGATTAAAAAATAAAAAGCACACTATCTTAGCTTAAATGTACAGTAATGGGGAGTGGCAAAATCAACAATGTGCAAAAAAGTGTGATATTCCATCCTAACCCTATAATTGAGAAAATTTACATTGAGTTACTTAAATTTTTAATCAAATTTTATGGAAAAATCTTAAAGTCACGGATAAAAAAAAGGCATAAAAAAGGCCACAATATGTGTGACCTTTTTAATTAAATTTTATACTTCAAATACTTTGCTTATTGAACAAAACGCGATAAATCTTCTTCAGGGCGAGCAGTTAGCACTTCTACACCATTTTTTGTTACAAGTAGCGTGTGTTCGTACTGTGCAGACAAGCTATGATCTTTAGTCACGACAGTCCATTTATCGCCAAGAAGTTTGGTTTTCCAGTCGCCACCATTCACCATTGGTTCAATCGTGAATGTCATGCCTTCTTCTAAGATCATGCCTGTATTTGGTTGACCATAGTGTAAAACTTGTGGTTCGTCATGGAAAACGGTACCAATACCATGACCACAATATTCACGTACAACACCAAAACGTTCTGATTCAACATATTGTTGAATAGCATGGCCGATATCACCCATGGTTGCGCCTGGTTTTACCACCGCCATACCACGGTACATGGCTTCTTGGGCAACTTTGCATAAACGGTTCGCTAAAATAGATGTTTCACCACCCACGATATACATCATGTTGGTATCACCATGGTAACCATCTTTGATCACAGTGACATCGATGTTTAAGATGTCACCTTTTTTTAATTTTTTGCTTTCAGATGGAATACCGTGACACACCACATGGTTCACTGAAGTGCAGATAACGTGCTGAAATGCTGGACGACCCGGCGCAGCGCCATAACCTAAACATGCAGGAATAGCTTCTTGTTTATTGACAATATAGTCATGACAAATCGTATCAAGTTCTAGGGTAGTCACACCTGGAACAATATGCGGTTTGATCATATCCAAAACTTCTGCCGCCAGTCGACCCGCGACGCGCATTTTTTCAATTTCGTCAGGCGTTTTAATTAATCGACGTGGAGCTTCGTAAGTACTGTTCATGATCTCTAAAAACTTTTGGAAATTTGTATGTGACTATGGTATAAATAGCCGCCCATTTTATCAAATGCTTTTTCGTGAATATCTTTCACGAGCTTTGTGCGATGGGGCAATAAAATCCGCACATATATCGACACATTTCTCTGGGTGCCTTTTTAGGTGGAGAATGCGGGTATATGGAGGCCTAACCCAAACTTTAAGGTAAAGAAAATGGCAGATTACAACGTAAGCATGCGCGACCTTCTTCAAGCAGGCGCACACTTCGGTCACCAAACACGTTTTTGGAATCCAAAAATGCGCGAATACATCTTCGGCGCGCGCAACAAAATTCACATCATCAACCTTGAGCACACTGTTCCTGCGTTAAATGATGCTTTGAACTTTGCTAACAACTTGGCTAGCAAAAAGAACAAAGTTTTGTTCGTTGGTACAAAACGTGCAGCTTCTGCAATCATTCGTGAACAAGCTCAACGTGCAGGTCAACCATATGTTGATCACCGCTGGTTGGGTGGTATGTTGACTAACTGGAAAACTCTTCGCCAGTCAATCAACCGTCTAAAAGACCTTCAAACTCAATCTACTGATGGTACTTTCGCTAAACTTACTAAACGTGAAGCTTTAGAACGTACTCGTGAGATGGAAAAACTTGAACGAGCTCTTGGTGGCGTTAAAAACATGGGTGGTTTACCTGACGCATTATTCGTAATCGATGTTGATCACGAAGCAATTGCAATTAAAGAAGCTAAAAACCTTGGTATTCCTGTTATCGGTATCGTTGATACAAACTCTAACCCAGACAACGTAGACTACGTTATCCCTGGTAACGACGATGCGATCCGTGCAGTTACTCTTTACGCTTCTGCTATGGCTGATGCGATTCTTGCTGGTAAAGAATATGCTCAATCACAAGCAAATGCACAAGCTAAAGGCGAAGAAGCTCCTGCTTCTGAGGCTTAATGCGTTTGACGTAAGCTTGTCATTTTTGCGACACGTGATGGTGGCAAAGTAAGCGTCATGTATGCAGACGGCCCAAGAGACAGCTCTGGGCCGTTTCTGTTCTAAAAAGAATTCATTTTCTACCGTATTTAGGAGATTAACATGACTGCAGTTACAGCAAGCATGGTTAAAGAATTGCGCGATCGTACTGGTCTTGCAATGATGGAATGTAAAAAAGCATTAACAGAAGCGGGCGGTGACATCGAATTAGCGATCGATAACCTTCGTAAATCTGGTCAAGCTAAAGCTGCTAAAAAAGCAGGTAACATTGCTGCTGACGGCGCGATCACTATCGCTCAAGAAGGCAACAAAGCAATCCTTGTAGAAGTGAACTGTCAAACTGACTTCGTTGCTAAAGACGAAAACTTTGCTGGTTTCTCTGCTAAAGTTGCTGCTGCTGCGCTTGCTGCTGGTGTAACTGACGCTGCTCAAATTGCTGAATTGAAACTTGAAGATGGTGCTACTGTTGAAGAAGCTCGTATCGCGCTTGTTCAAAAAATCGGTGAAAACATCCAAGTACGTCGTGCTCAAATCGTTGAAGGCGACAACCTTGCAGTTTACAAACATGGTTTAAAAATCGGTGTTGTAGTTGCATACGCTGGTGATGCTGAAACTGGTAAAGGTTTGGCTATGCACATCGCTGCATTCAACCCAGTTGCTGTAAACGAAGCTGGCGTTTCTGCTGAACTTATCGCTAAAGAAAAAGAAATTGCTGAAGCGAAAGCAATTGAATCTGGTAAACCAGCAAACATCGTTGAAAAAATGGTAACTGGTTCAGTTCAGAAATACTTGAACGAAGTTGTTCTTGAGAACCAAATGTACGTTATCGACAACGATAAGAAAGTTGCAGAAGTTCTTAAAGCAACTGGTACTACTGTTGCTAACTTCGTACGTTTCGAAGTTGGTGAAGGTATTGAGAAAAAAGCTGAACTTTCTTTCGCTGAAGAAGTTGCTGCTGCTCAAGCTGCTGCAAAATAATCTCTGATTATTTGTAGAAAAAAGCCCTCGTTTTTGAGGGCTTTTTTTATGGCTGTAGCTTTGCATAGTTCAAAGTAATTTTGACTTTGTGACGTGTACATTCTTGTTTATAAATTCTATTTTTATCCATATTAATGACTATAATGAGTTAAAAATTTAGATTTAAACTCTCTTATGGCAAACAAAACAAACTTAACCATCGGCGGAATTATTGTTGCGCTTACAGCCGCTTATTTCGGAATCGATTTACAACAACAAAAATCTGCACCAGTTCAGACGACAGCGGAACAAAACGCACAGCCACAAATAGAATCAGTACAACCTGTAGATGCTCAACAAAAAGGGCAGAGTGCTGAAGATGTTATTGCGCATGCATTTAAAAATAAACTCAGTAATGTTCAGGTTGAGGGTGCGGGTCAAGTGAAAGCGGTACTTCGAGATGATAATGAAGGTAGCCGACATCAAAAGTTCATTTTGACCTTAAATAATGGTCAAACGCTTTTAGTCGCACATAATATCGATCTTGCTCCACGAATTGACGACTTGCAAAAAGGCGATACGGTTCAATTTTACGGTGAATATGAATATTCAGATCAGGGTGGTGTGATGCATTGGACACATCACGATCCGAATGGACGTCATCAAGATGGTTGGTTAAAGCATCAAGGTAAAACCTATCAATAAAAATCACGTAGTCGTTTTTAACTTTAGTTATTTAAATGATCATGATTCAGATGAAGCTATCAACATAAAATTGGATTAATCATATTGAGTAAAAGCCAGTGTTTAAACACTGGCTTTTTGGTCGTATAAATAGAAAAAATGATTGGAAATACCAGAGATAAATACACCTATAAACAATAGGGTTTTAAGCATCGAATATGAAGAAAACCGATGTGGAAGAAGTGAAAAAGAGATCCATGAAATTAATCGTGCTCTAAATGCTCTTTATTTGCGATTTATGGCGTGTTTTTCAATTACCAAGTACTTTGCCTGTAAATGTATCTAAACACCAAATAGGGCCAATGAGGAGGAATTGGAGATCTTTGAAAAAAGAGGGCTTTTTACCTTCAATTTTATGGCCATAAATTGACCAATCCATGCGAATACAAAGAGTGCGATATAAAAGCCATAACCAACTGGTAGTACCCAAATTAGCCATACCATGATTAACGTTAACGCGGCCATTGCAACAGCAAGCACAATGTCTAAACGTGCGTAAAAGATAAATGCTAAAGCAAGTAAGACAGCAGTAAGTAGCGCGCTAAAATGCGCCAATATGCCAACGATTGAAAAATAAATCGTGGGTACGCAAATCCAGTGAATCATTTTATTGGTTTTATTTTGATGACTTTCGCTGTATTCATCAAACCATTCGTTGATTGTTTTCATGATAGTCCTTAACCATGGGGAAGGACTCCAATATAAACAAGAATGGAGGAAGGGTCAAAATCAGGATTACTGATGATTTGAAAGGCTAAGAGGCTACAAATAAAAAAACCACGCTAGGCGTGGTCTGTTAAATGCAGTCACTTCATTGGAGAATTAAGAATTTGGACCGTCTACGCGCTCAATGCTCACATTTGCAGTACCCGCACTGGTAATACCCAATTGCTTAGCAGCACCATAAGATAAATCAAGAACACGGTTACCATGGAATGGACCACGGTCATTTACTTTCACCACGACACTTTTACCATTATTGCGATTCGTAACACGAATAAAGCAATTAAGTGGCAGGCTACGATGTGCTGCTGTAAGTGCGTTCATGTCAAACGTTTCACCGCTTGCTGTTTTACGACCGTGGAATTGACGACCGTACCAAGAAGCAGTACCTGTTTGAGTGAACTTACGAACAGTATTCGATGCAACAGTATTTAACTTTTCAATCACTGAAGGCTCATCTTCAGGAATTTCGATTTTAGCAGCGATTGTTTGACGACGAATTTTATCGCCAGAACGCTCAGTGATTGAAAGGCTACTTAAATTCGTAAAGTTTGAATTGAAGCTTTGAGCTTCTTTATTCAATACACGAGCTGCAAGACGCGAGTTGTCATTATCATGATTGAATGATGATGACTGAACCATCTCAGCTTGTGACTGACTTAGCGCAACTGTCGTGGCAACCGCTAAGGCATATTTAATAATTGATGACTGCATTGTTTATCTCCCAATGGCATATTTACTGGTTCAACTAAGTCGCTGATATCCATGTAAACACGTCTGATATTTCACTTTTGCAACTACATTTAACGAGGTGGATAATATTCATGCCATCGATAAGCTGTCTAGTGTTTAATTAAAATACTTTGAAAATGTCTAAAAAATTAACAATATTTGATTAAAAAATAATCAATAATGTAACAAGGTGTGTAAAATGTCGAATAAATGCTCATTTTAATGAAAATATTTGTTGACTTTTTTGATCTATAGAAAAAAACCAGTCTTATCGACTGGTAACTTCAGTGCCTAAAAGCCATAGTGCAGTCGCATACATACGGCTTTTGTTATAGGTTGTAATGACCTGAAAATTTGGATAAGTGATGTAATAAATTGGTCCATAACTATCTTGCAATTGGATGACATTGACTAAATCGAGATCATCGATTTTTACCAATGGATTCATAGGGGTTACACCTTGAGCCTTGAGTACACCATAGGGTGTTGGCTGGTTTAAATCCTTTGCAATAATAGCATCTGGGTTGTTTCCGCTATAGCGAGCAGCAAAAGCAATCGGTTGATTACGCTGCCAACCATAATTTGCTAAATAATTTGCAATTGAACCAATGGCATCGACAGCCGAATTACGCAGGTCAACATGACCATTGCCATCGTAGTCCACACCAAATTTTGGAATGTTACTTGGCATAAATTGAGGATAACCCACAGCACCTGCATATGAACCGACGACAGAGTTGGTTGGAACACCATCTTTATATGACCAAGCAATCAGTGCAGCGAGTTCATCTTGGAAATATTGCGCACGACGTTCATAGCCAAAACCAAGGGTCGCCAAAGCATCACGGGTAATAAAATTACCTTTATTGCTGCCGTAGCCTGTTTCAACACCCAAAATGCCTAAAATCACGGATTGAGGCACACCAAATTGTTGTTCTGCACGATTTAAAGTGTCGGCATATTGATTTTTGAAGCGAACGCCGCGTTGAATTGTACTTTCAGCTAAAAAATTGGTTTTGTATTGGTACCAAGGCTTTGATTCACCAGGTCTATTCATAATGCTAATAATGTTGGGTAGGTTTTTACTGCCTTGCATTGCCCAATCAATTTGATTTTCACTCAGACCATAGGTATGCATTGCATTTTGTTTAAAGCTTGCATATGCCGGATGAGATTGGAAGTCGTTAGCCTGACAAAAACTGGTCAGTGAAATTGAACAGGCCATAATGGCAATATGTGATAGTTTTTTATAAAAATTTCGATTTAGCATAAATAAAAAATTTCCAGTTGCTTTAGCGATGAGTATGAACAAAATTTCGAGGGGAAAAGATCCTGAAAATTGTGATGACCTTCTGGTTTCATAGCTCATTAAGGTAAACGTTACCAATAGCAACTAAGATACCACTGACAGCGCATGCTTTCATAAATAGATATACAAAAAAAGACAAAGCAAAGGTTTTTTTCGCAGTTAACATATTGAAAAGTGACATATTCATTTACATAACTTGCAAATATTCACAAATCATTTGAAATAAAGATGACTCTAAAACTCATGCGTCATAAAAACGCAGAACGAGTAAACTTTATCGCGTTGCGAAATACTGTTTAGAAGCTACAAAAGTTGCAATGTTATATCTAAAAATAAAGGGACAGGATTAAAAAGCTACCGGTCTAAAACACCCATATGCAAGCAGTGGTTTATTCATTACATAGTTTTTGTTCGCCAGCGCTTCAATGCTGTTGAAAACGTCGCTATATATAGTAGAAATATAGACTGAATGATAAAAAAGAAAGAGATTGAATATTAAAATGGACGCATTGAAATTTAAGCCAAAATGACGGCTCACATTAAAATATGATCTATATTCAGGTTCTTCCTGTTCTTTGTAGATTTTTAAAAATTGTGGATATCAATGTACTGTCTTTCTTTTAATAAAAATCTGTTCAATTCTAGAACTGTGTTTGCATGACTATATAGTCATTGTATCGGGATTCGATTTTATGCGTTTAGCCATAAAAAACCTAGCCAAAGCTAGGTTTTGACGAAAAGCGAGATTTATTTGTTAAACATCGCATCATGTGCTTCTGCAAGGGCACTTAGCTCTTCTTTGGTTAAATTTGGGAAAATCTTATCAATCGCGATATGAATAGCTTTAATCACAGCAGAAGAACCGACATCGGCTGCTTTACGTTTAATCATGCCTAAATCGAGAGTTTTATTAAAGTCATTCATAAAATGACGCACTGCAGCTTCAGCAAACTGTTTATACAGTTCACCAAAAGCAGCTTTATTTATATCTGCGCCCGATTTAATTTCCGCATAACTATTTTTAAGGTTAGTGACTAGTCCTGCATCTAAACTTAGACCTACACGATAAGTGCCAGTCGCGTCTTGAAATAAACTTCGTTCTGAAAATTCAATGGATTGTTTCACCACATCATTCGGAGATTTACCTAGTAGTTGCTTTAACAATACAGCGACTGTTGATTTGACATAGCCAGCCAGTTTTTCTGCTGTGTCGCGCTTATCGCTTGCAGGAAACAGATGAACAGGAGCTAATATAGTTGCACCAATGATTTCTTCATTAATCAGCAAAGCTGTTTTATCACGTAAAGGATAAAGGGGTTCACTCGAATTTTTTTTCGCGTGACCATTTTGGATACTGCTTAGAAGTTCCTCAGAAGGAATAAAACCAAAAAATGGCATCACTAACCTCAATTTTTTTATTGTCGCGCCAATCGAATGGGGCGAGGCATCCATGTTAAATCCGATACACGACAAGGGTTGATATCCAATCCACCACGGCGTGTATAGGCAGCATATACCATCAGCTGACTTGGTTTTAAATGTTGCCAAATATCGGCAAACATTTGCTCCACACATTGTTCGTGGAAACCATTATGCTGACGGTAAGAAATAATATAAGCCAGAATACTACGATAACAAGGCTTAGTACCTTTATACCTTATAAATACCGTTCCCCAATCAGGTTGACCCGTGACTGGACAGTTACTTCTTAATAAATGTGAATAAAGTTGAATTTCAACTTCTTCTTGTGCTGCATCTTCATCTAAAGAGAGTAAAGCTGCATTTGGATGATTTTCTAACTGGGTGGGTTCTAAGTCATCAATACAGATGCCTTGCGGTTTTGAAATTTCAACTTCATCAACATGAAATAGATCAATAGTCACAGCGGCATTGGCTGCAGCAGATAAGTCTTTTTCAACGGTTGCTTTAAACGCTGCCTGAGAATCAAATTTGGTAAAGTTCATACTATTAAAGTAGAGCTTTAAAGATTTCGATTCGATGAGGTTGTCTGAACTTGCAGGCAAAGTTAAACGGCCAATAGCGACTTGAGGCACACCTGAAGCATTTAACCAAGAAATTTCAAAAACATGCCACCAGTCTGTACCTTGGCGGATGCCTTCCACATGGGCATATTGTTCACGTGCAGTGGCACGTGCAATCGGAAACAGAATATCAGGTTGATATTCTGTTGGGTAGTTGGTGTCTTTACCTAAAAGGGATTGTTCTACACTCATTATTCACGCATTCCTGAACCACGAGAAAGTAAATGATACGCCACGCCATAAAGTACAACGCAACATGCAGTAATTACTGTCAGTGAAATGCCGACATTCACATCGCTATGGCCCAAAATACCGTAGCGGAATGCATTGACCATATACACGACAGGGTTGATTAAAGAGAGATTTTGCCAAAAAGGACTCAGTGATGAGATGGCATAGAAAACACCGCCTAAATAAGTCAGCGGAGTCAGGACGAAAGTCGGGATAATCGAAATGTCGTCAAAAGATTTTGCATAAACAGCATTAATAAATCCGCCAAGAGAAAACAGCAGCGAAGTAATGAGAACTGTATATATAGTTATGAAGATATTGGTTAGGTGTAATTCAGTAAAAAATAGGCTCATCGCAGTAACAATAAAGCCGACTAAAACACCACGGCAAACGCCACCGATCACATAACCCCAAAGCACCATATGTAACGGCACCGGGCTCATGATTAATTCTTCGATGCTTTTTTGAAATTTTGCACTAAAGAAACTGGATGACACATTGGCATAGCTGTTGGTGATGACCGCCATCATAATTAAGCCGGGCACGATGAACTGCATATAGCTAAAACCACCCATTTGCCCAATGCGTGAACCGACTAAATTACCGAAAATCACAAAGTACAAACTCATGGTGATTGCCGGTGGGAGAAGGGTTTGCGGCCAAATACGCATGAAACGGCGAATTTCTTTATACACTAAGGTGTAGAGGGCAATACACAGTTGGTTAAAATTCATTGTGCTGCACCTTCAAGATTTTTTTCGACCATACGGACAAACAGTTCTTCTAGTCGGTTAGATTTATTACGCATACTACGAACCTGAATACCTTGAGATTCCATGAGTTGGAATAGATCATTTAAGGTATGGGCTTTATCCATAGTGACCTCTAAAGTGACGGGGTCAACTAAGTTGAAACGAACACCAATAATTTCAATATGGATCGGTTCAATGGGTTCGGCTAAATCGAAAATAAAGGTTTCTTCATTTAACTGACTGAGAAAACCTTTCATGCTGGTGTCTTCTTTAATCACACCACGGTCAATAATTGCGATTCGACGGCACAACATTTCTGCTTCTTCTAAATAGTGTGTCGTTAAAATAATAGACGTACCTTTTTCGTTCATTTCTGTGAGGAAATCCCACATCGAACGGCGTAGTTCAATATCAACACCAGCAGTCGGCTCATCTAAAATCAGCAGTTTAGGTTCATGCATCATGGCACGAGCGATCATTAAACGGCGTTTCATACCGCCCGATAACATACGTGCTTGGGTACTGCGTTTTTCCCAAAGACCAAGCTTTTCTAAATATTCCTCTGCACGTTTCTCTGCTATCTTTTTAGAAATACCGTAATAACCAGCTTGAGTCACCAAAATATCAAATGTTTTTTCAAATTGACCAAAGTTAAATTCTTGAGGGACAACGCCCAAACACTGCTTTGCATGCGAGGGATGGGTATCTAAATTGTGCCCAAAAATTTCGACAGTACCTGAAGTTTTACGGGTTAGTGAACTGATAATACTAATCGTGGTAGATTTTCCTGCACCATTGGGACCTAAAAGTGCATAAAATTCACCTTCGGGTACTGTTAAATCAATACCTTTAAGCGCCTGAAACCCATTTTTATAGGTTTTTGACAGCTGCTTTAACGTTAGTGCATCAGTCATAAATAATTCACTCTATAAATAGTGTGAGTATTGTGCGATATCGGGGCAAATAAACCAAGTAAATCGTATGGAATTCTGCATTTTATAAATAGAACGTTGTATAAAGCTTAAGCAGAAAAAAGCCTAACATCTATATAGTTGCTTTACCTTACAGTTTTTTTTGTTATGATGTGCGCAATCCAAAATAAGCGCTCATAGCTCAACTGGATAGAGTACAGGTCTCCGAAGCCTGTGGCGTGGGTTCGAGTCCCGCTGAGCGCACCACTTACTTATTTCAATACATACCAAAATAACCGCAAATCCTTATAAATACTGTATTATCGCTCCTTTCTTTGTTTCAACTTGTTCCATGTAGTACCGCTATAATCCGAATTTTTAGCAGTACATTTAGCAGTACAACATGGCAGCACTAAATAATGTACTACTAAACATGGCCAGAACTGTCGTAAGTCTCACTGATACCAGGATCAAATCAGAAATTACTAAACACAAAAAATCACCAGATAAGATTGTAAAACTGTCTGACGGTGGTGGTTTATTTCTACTTTTAGATAAAAAAGGTGGAACTTATTGGCGGTTTGATTATTTTAAGCCCATAACAAAAAAGAGAACCACGATTGGCATTGGTATTTATCCAGCGATGACGTTGGCGGAAGCGCGAAAACATCGTGAAGAGTATCGTGAGCTACTGTCACAAGGTATAGATCCATTCACGCATAAGCAGCAATTAGAAGAACAAGCGCGATTTGCTTTGAATAATACATTTGAAGCTGTGGCTCGCGAATTTATGCAAACAGAAAAACTGGCTGAATCAACGCGGCATCGTAACGAATTTGTTTATCAGTATTTATTCGATGCAATCGGGAAAAAACCGATTCATGAAATAACGGCCCGTCAATTATTAGATGTTTGTCAAATTTATGAGAAGCAAGGGAAATCTGAAACGGCAAGACGCATGCGCTCTAAAGCCGGTCAAGTTTTTAAATATGGATTGGTACTTGGTCTTTGTGACAGAAATGTCGCATTAGATATTCAGGGATTATTGCAGCCACATCGGGCGACTCATCATGCTGCAGTAACAGATCCAAAATTGTTGGGTGAACTTCTAGTTGCGATTGATCAATACACAAAGCGTGGATCTATCGTCATGTGTTACGCATTGCGAATATTGCCACATGTTTTTGTGCGCCCTGGTGAATTACGTGCAGCCAAATGGGCGGACATAGATTTAGAAAATAGCACCTGGTCTTATACGCCGGCCAAAACAGAAAATGCGATTGGTACACAGTTAATAGTGCCTCTATCACACCAGGTAAAAAAGCTTTTTGAAGAACTCAAAATGGTGACTGGTAATAATGAATACTGTTTTGCGAATTATTGGGGAAAAACACGGCTTTTATCTGACAGTTCTATCAATAAAGCACTTAAAAATTTAGGTTGGGAAAATGGTGAAACAACAGGGCATGGTTTTCGTGCAACTGCACGTACGTTGCTAGATGAAGTTTTAAAATTCCCGATTGAGCGTATTGAACAGCAGCTGGGGCATCAAGTGCGTGATATGCATGGACGTGCCTATAATAGGACAAAATATTTAGATGAACGTCGAGTAATGATGCAAGCCTGGTCAGATTATCTGGATAGCTTAAAAGAAAAAGCCCTTAGTTTATAAGGGCTTTGATTTGTTCTGCATATGCTTCCGAAAGTTTATCAGGTAATTTGACACGTACTGATCGGCCAAATTCAATTCGTTCAAGTTCACCGCGATCAAACATTCTATAAACTGTAGTGCGGCCAATATCTAAAAGTTTGCAAGTTTGACTAATCGTTAAAACCATTATTTAGCCTCCTTTTCATCCAGCATCTGCGCAAGCAGTACTGCACCTGTACGAATGCGATTCACTAATTTCGTGACGTTAGCATCATCGTAAGTCACCATATCATTTCGAAATTTAGGCAATGGTAGTTCTAGGCCAGCCTTTGAAAACTCATGATTGATATGCGCCACTATTTTGTTTTCAAGCTTACGTTTGAAGTTGGGGTTTTGAAGCATTTCAATGTGAGTCATTAAGTTGCTCCAAATCGTCCAGCATTTTAAAAAAATCACGAAATATTTGTCTTCGTTCACCAACATTCATCCGAACTAAATGAGCTCTTTTCTCATCACTATATTCAAGTCCGCCACGGAATTTATCATCTATACGTTTTGACATTGTTTCAACTTCTTGTTCGGCAAGTATCTGGGCCTTAGATTCTGGAAATACTGTTGGTATTACAATAAATCCTGCCGGCACCGCTTGGGCTTTAGCTGCTTGCTATGCAGTGAAATGCGACTCCTTTAGCTGACACACAAGTACATTTTTATGTGCGTAATCGTAAATATACTTAGCGTTGGCAATGTCTACATTTGGGTTCTCAAGCAAATATTGCTCGTAGTGCCAAGCTTCAAACGCTTCTCTTTCTTTTTGAATATCCATCACGCCACCTTCTTTTTTAATTGCTCTTTGAGCATCTCAATTTCCGCTTGTAGCGCCTGAACCTTTTCATCATTCAAGACTTTTAATTGCTCTGATGTGAATGCGCTCTGGCACTCTTGAGCAATGCGTTCAATTGTTTTTTCTATCTCAAGAAAAGAAGCAGCATTCGAGTTGTTCACCCCATATTTAAAAGCGCCTTGTACAGCACCAAATATGGTTGCATAGTGATATTTTCGACCTGCAAACTTATCAGCATTTACATAGCCCTCTTGTTGCTTTTCGGGTATTTGACCAAGAATAATTCCAGCGTCGTTTTTAGATGAATAAATCACCCATTCTTTATTTAGTCTTATTTCCATCACGCCACCTTCGCCAAATTATTTAAGTGCACCGCTTTGCAGTATTTCGAATACATAGCTTTTTGCAGCTCTTCAATAAACCCTTTTCCGTATTTAAACCACTGCGTTAAAAACAGCTCGTAGCGCTTTGATAAATATTCATCCAATTCGTAAAACTCTTTAATTTCGTGACGCTCGAAAGGAATCACGCTGCGTTTCACACCATCGCTAAATTGCTTTTTTACAATCATGGCGTTTTTCTTGAGTTCAATTTTGTGACCGCCACGATCTAGCCATTCGATAAAGGCGGGTGAAATACTGTTGGGTAGTTTCATGCTGCCACCTCATATTCTGCATTCAACTCAGTCATTGCTTTATCGACGACAATGTTGAAATTAATGACTGCTTGCTCAACTCCTGCAATGTCCAAATCTTTCGCAAATACCCGAATAACCACAAGTTGCAAATGCTCAGGTAAGCGAGGGTCAAAGCTAATAAAGTCACACCATTTGCGACGAGTACACGCCAATTGCCAAGTAATCTGCGGGATGTATTCCGCAGGCACTTCTTTAGTGAGTAACGTGTTCAAATGAGTTGTTGTAGCAGGGCACTTAACCTCAATTTGACCATCTAAATTAATTAATCCATCAGGCGATGCACCGCTTAATTTAATGACTGGATGATCAATTAACCCTGTGCCTTTAACAAAATTACCTGTCTTATTTTCATAAGCGGCAATCGCATTTTCTTCCTGATCTATACCCCATTGCATTGCTTTTGAGGTTGGAGTTTCCTCCTGAACGCCAGTAATGCGCTCAGAAAGAATTGTTAATGTTAGGGCGTTGTATTTCTTGCCTTTAACTGGCTTTGCACCAATGTCTTTAATGCGGCTTGCAGTCACTTTGCCACAGCGATCTGCAAACCAACCTTCACTACGCTGGAGAATGGTCATAGGTTTCTCCTTGGCGTGCTAAAGCTTGATCAGCTAGTTCAGCTATTTGTTTAAGATTTACTGAATGAGTGGTCCAAAAGTGTTTTTTACAATCGCCTTTAGGTAGGGCGATATAAGCCTCCTGAAGTCGATTTGATCCGTATTGAGCCTCATTTTGAAGATGAGATAAAAACTCATCCTCAAATTCTTGATAGTCAGCAGGCACGGAACTCCCAATTGCTTTTTGGGTGTCAGTAAACAGTTCTGATCCACCAACCGTAATTTCCTTGCCCTGCATTTCTTCGACTGTATATTCATTTCCAATCTCCTCTGGAAAGGCTTTGCGTAAAGCACCAGCTTCAGCACATTTAGCTAATTGGCCGCGTTTGCGCTTAGTCCACATTGAGTTCAGGCCGCCATCCTTAACGGTGGCGCATGCTTCTTCAAAATACTCGGTGTGGCAGAACGGAACCTTGTCGCCATGGATGATCCGGTACACAGTCACGGTGCATGACTCTGGAACCGTGTGCACAACATTGCCAAACTTAATATCAACCATCGGGCCAAATACTGGTGCATCTTGACCTGCATACTGGTTGGTACGTGTTGCGGTAATTCGATGCTCAGTGATAGATGGCATAATCACATCACGCCATTGTGATTGACCTGTTTTAGAGTCCTTCACACTCATTGGTACGATATGGCAAGGCTTCTTCATGATGTCGAGATTACGTGCCTTCGCATACTCAACCGCCATGATGATCGACTCAGGTTTTGCACCTGGAAAGATCGAAGATGTAAGGGCAGACCACATCGACTCATCAAGGTCATAATCTTTGATTGATAAGCCTAACTGGCTTTCAACCTGAGCTATTGCATTCATACTCTTATTCCTTAAAATTTGATCGAAACGTGAGGCACTAAGCCTTTATTGATTGCGTTCAGAATGGCTTTACCTTGATCAACATTCACACCAAGATCAGTCAGACCTTTAAGCGCTTCACTACAGATTTGCTTTTTGTGGGCCATATCAGCTTCACGCGCTTCAGCTGCTTTGCGCTCGGCTTCAACCTTTGCAATCTGCTCAGCTTCAATGCGCTTACGCTCAGCCTCAATCGCATTTTGACGGTCAATTTCAGCTTGTTTTTCACGCTCAATGGCTTGCTGTTTTAACTGCTCTTCGCGTAAAAGAGCAGCTTCTTTTTCAGCTTTTAATCGAGCTTCACGCTGCTCTGATTCAATCTTTTCACGCTGTACACGTTCAGCTTCAAAACGTGCTTTTTCCTCCGCTTCGCGAGTAGCTTTTTCAGCAGCTTCGCGGGCAATTTGTGCTTCGCGCTCTTGTTGAATGCGTTGTTGTTCTGCGATGCGAAGGCGTTCTAACTCAGCTTGTTCGGCTTCATATTTTTCACGGCTGGCAAGGGCGGTGCGTAACACTTCGAGAGTTTCGTATTTAGCAATTTTTGCCTGTTCTTCGAATTCCTCGAAAGATGAATCAATGACAATTTCTTCAACATTTCGAATCACACCCTTTAGCCAAACACTATCTTTATCTGCAATAACGGCAGTTTTGTAGAAATTGATAGAAAGAATACTTTCCTCATGCTTCGCCACACGATCCTTTTCAGCTTGCTCCCAAGCATCACGAGGAGCCAAGATTTCATTGCGTAGCTCATCAAACTTCTTAACAGTTGCAATGCGGTCATCGTCAATAAGCTTGATTTGAGCCTTTTGCTCGGCAACCAATTCCTTGCCACACTTCTCAATAAATGTCTTAGATTTACTAATTTTTAGAGCGAGCGAGCCAATCTGATCTCGTCCTTTTTTAGTGGTCACATCAGGCACATGTGAGCGCGCTTCTTGAGCAATGCGCTCGAATAATTCAGCAGTACCGCCTGGTGTGCGAAATGCAGATACAACAATATTTTGGTCTGCAATTTCTAATTCAAATTTCACATTCATCCGTAAATCTCCTCTGCCATATCCTCAGCAGCATAAGTAGCTTGCTGTTCAGATTCCTTTAAAAACTGCTCTTCACACCAATCCACAATCAACACGTTCAACGCACGTAACTGCTTAGGAAGTAAGACAAATTCATTGCCTTCTTTAGCTGCCACAGCATCAGTTTTTATTACAGTTACCAGTGTGTTTTCAATTGCTTTAAAAGCAGGGATATCAATTTCATGGCAGTTTTGTGGATCTGAATCACCAACTGCAAAACCTTGTGTGCATTCAAGTAATGGCATGCTGCATTCGATTGACGCATCACTGATAAAGTCGAAGCGATACTGAAGCGTGAATTCAACCTTGCCATCTTGAATAACAATGTCCTCTGCCACTTCAAAATCAGGGAAGACAGGGGCAAGGATTAAAGTATTAGTTTTGATGTTCATGATGCCTCCATTTTGAGGTTGCCGCTTAAGCAAATTGCTATCACTTGCTTGCACTGAGAAACATCAAACATCCCGATATGACACGCACTTGGCTGGATATTCATTTCAGCAGCCAGCGCCTTGTATGCATCCTTGCGCTTCATTGCCTTTGTTTTCCAGATAGGGTCAAAAGCTCTGTGGGCCATAGACTTGTATTTGCGAAGTTCTGCATTTGCCAAGCGACCAAGTGGATTTTTAGTACCTGGGTGGCAACCAACATAGGCATCACAAGGTGCGCACTGATAAAACCATTTGTTGTGAAGGTCTGGGCGATGTGGATAAACCGCATACCCATCAACACCATCAGACTTATTGCCGCAGTAAGGGCAGATAGGTTGTTCCATCACACACCTCCCTTAATCGCAACAACAGCCTGACGATCCATTTGCTCAGCGTGCTTATAAAAAGCCATTAGCACCAATCCGAAGAAGATTGAAATGAGCAGGGCGATAGCGAAGAAATCACCAATACGTTTTTTAGCTTTTGAAGGCTTCATTTCTTTAGCTGTAGGGTGTTGGTAAAGACGCGCAGATGTTTGGCTTTTGTTAGCGTTAAATTGCGGCGTGTTGCTATGTGATACAAATTTGTTCATAATGCATTCCTCAGCACAAGCTCTGTCCTTAACCAAAATTTCAGAGCTGGCTTCTTTTAAGATTTAAACTTGTTGACCTAAACGCAGCTTTGTTAATTCAATAACAAGCTGGTATTCCTGATTGAATTTACCTTCATGGCGCTTATTCACAGCGTCTGTAAATTCTTCCAGCGTTCCGCTAAAGCAGCCACGATTCACTAAAATCCCACCGTCTTTATTTTTAAATGCGGTGTATGTACCGTTTTCGCTACCGATAATTGAAATCCAAAATAGATCTGTGCGCTGTTCGATCTGAGCGTTGCCATAAACCCAAGCGTCGCCAGAAACCTGAGCGTTGCCATAAACCTGAGCGTCGCCAGAAACCTGAGCGTTGCCATAAACCCAAGCGTCGCCATCACAATCCAAGTTGCCCTCAGACTCGATATAACCACCCAGATCACCAGCAGCAACTAAAGTATCGATTGCTACCAACGCGCGGATGCGCTTTAAAGTACGCCCATCCCATGTTTGAACCGTATCGTGATCGAGTAGTTCGTATTTTTTGTTTGTCTGTGTCATAATGACCTCGCAGTTTGCAAAGCACATCGGGGGTAGAAGATCGATGTGCTTTTTTGTTGTTTACGAGAAAAATATTAACCTTAGTTAATAAAAAGGTCAATAAATAAATTAACAAAAGTTTATAAAAATATTAACTAACTTGTTAACTATGATTTAATAGACAAAAGAAAACCCATCACAAGGATGGGTATAAAGGATCTATAACATGAAAATAGTACAGAATCGTAAAGAATGGCGTCATATCACCGTGATGCGACTAATAGAGACCTTAAAAGTTGATGCTAATATTGCTATTGAAGAGGCAAAGAAGCTAGAAAAATATGTTTTTCAAAATGATTTCATTGTAGAAATTCAGAATGAAGAGCAGAAAGTGGCTCTTGAAAATTTAATCAAGAGCCTTAAACGAGATTAATCAAACACACTGGTAGTTTTGCTGTTTACTCTTAGGCAGTAATTAGACTCGGCTTTATTGATATCTTTAACGGCTTGCTCGTAGGTTTCAACCCAAAGATTTGCATTCGTGATATCAGAAGCAAGAGGGTCCTTATCAGCAATTCTGGCTTTGGTTAACTCAATAGCTAAAGCGGCTTTAATTTCAGGTTTCATATTTTCTCCGATAGTTATGGATGTTTTGAGAACAATGTTGGTGCAGAGTCTCAACTTCATAATATCAGGGGAAATATGGATTTTTAAAAAAGAAAACCCACCGTGGTGGTGGGTTGGGTGGGGTTTGTTAAAAGTCATCAATTAACTGATCTAACCAATTTTTTTGATTCAAAATCTGGATCAGATTAAATGAATTATTAATTTCTTCAAACTCTTCATTAAATATAGAAGGTAAGCTTGGTTTTATCTTATTTAATAAAAAATAGCAATTTCTAGCCAAGATGAAATAGAAATAAATAAGAGAATTATCTGAAGATTTATCTTTCAAATCTAATTTAGCATAAATATCAGGAGTAAATCCTTTAACCCAAGATAAGTCATCAATACTTATGCAGTCTTTAGTTAAATCATCAGAATTAATCCAAAAATTATTTAAATATTGAAGTTGATGTCTTTTAAAACCAATAGCAGTCTCATCAATTTCATCTATAAAGGCTAGGAAATGTGGGTCAAATGGTAAATTTTTCGATGTATTCAATATGCGTTTTAAAATCAACCATATTTCAATGTGACCGGGTTGCTTATTTCCAATTTTTATAAAGTTAAACATACCGTTTATGGATTTTTCTTTACTAGGATAAATATCAATTATCCAAAAAGACTCATGTAACTTTTTAGGTGAGACCCAAATACCTAGATAAAGGAGAATGCATCTTGCCCAAAATAAACATCCATTGTATGCAGTTACTTCAGCATAACTATGTTGCCCACTATTAAGATCACGCATAAAGCTCCTTCCAGTAACCAATGCTTTATGTACGAGTATGTTGCTTTCGTTAATTAAAGAAGTGGGAATAGTTACTTCTGAAATATGCCTTTCTTTTTCTGTTTGATGAAACTCTAATTTATCTTTTAAAGACTCTAGAGTATCTTGAACGGGAATAGAATCATTGTTATCAACAAGGTGATAAGACCAAATATCTCCTAAAAAAAGCCCATTTCTATGTTTGAGCTTTTTTAGAGATAAATCTATAGGGTGTTTAGATTTACTCATGTGATTTAGAATAGTTTAATTTTAGATTCACTACCACCATGGGTAAAACCATCTTCAATAGCATTAATTAAATCAGTACCAGCTCTTTTTTCAGCATCTGAGCCTGTTCCTGCTTTTTCCCAAGAAGTAAAATTAAAATCAGTATGATCAATTTTAAGAAACCCTTGTTCAACAGTTTCAATAGTAAATGTACTATTATATTCTTTGGCTACCCATTGAAAAAAAGTTGGTAAAGCATTTATTAATGCCCCAAAGCCTAAAGTTTTAAAGAAAATATTCTTTTCAGCAGACTTAAAAAAATCAGGTTCATATTTGGATAAGCCTTTATAGTAATTGTCTAGAATGATAGCTACTTCCTGACTGGTATATGTTGCAAAAGCGCCTTTTCCCTCCACTAAATGAGGATGCACTTTTCTAACAAAGTTGTTAAGGGAAATTTGACCTTTTGATGGTGAAGATGTAACTGCAATTTTTTCAAAAAATATACTTTTAGGATTTTTTCTGAGCACATCTGCAATATCTACAGTTTTTTCTTTAGCAACTTCTGTCGCAGTTTTTGCATTTAATGTTGGTATTTGTCTTTTTAGGTCTAAGTATAGAGAAGCAGGGACACTCTTCGCTTCTTGGTTAATTGTAATAAACTGCTCGACTTGATCACTTTCACTTAAATTTAGAAAAGCAATAACAGCCAATTCAATATCGATTCCTTCATCCGCTGCTAATTTAGCTCCTCTTAATCTATGTTGTCCATCAATCACCCATCCAGCGTTTGTTTGATCAGGAATTGTAATAGTGGACTCGTTTTCATCAAAAGATGAATTTTCGAATACAACAACTAGACCTGGAGCTATTGGTCTTTGCTTTTGAGTTATATATTTCGAAATTGCTTTAGCTCTCGAAATTGATAGTGTTCGTTGATATCCTGTATCTTTATCATCTTCACGTTGATTAATAGCAACTATTTCATATAATTTAGAGGCTTTTATCTTAAAAATGTATAGAGAGTTATCTTGTTGTTGAAATTTAATTGCTGGAATTTTCATTTAATGCTCCATTAATAAAAGGATCTTTTGCTACCGATCCGGCATTTGCAGGATCAAAAATGGGTTTGTCAATTTCTCTATATTTAAGTAGGCCTATTTCAGCATCATTTAATCTATTTTTTGCTATTTCGTAATAATTTGGATCAAGTTCAATACCAACAAAATCTTTATTTTCTAAAATGGCCGCAGCACCAGTTGAACCAGATCCCATAAATGGATCTAATACAATTCCATTTCTAGGACATAATGCCTTAACTAATCTCTGAGCGAGTGCGATTGGGAATTGGCAGGGATGGGCAGTTTTTTCCATATGGTTGGCTTTTACATTTGGGATTGCCCAAACATCACCAGGATTTTTTCCTAACGGATTACCACTATATTCTCCCTTTTTGGGACCTTTATAATATTTTTTACCAGGGTATTTCTGCTTTACTCGAACAGCATCTAAATCAAAATAACAACTTTTACCTTTAGAAAACCATAAAATTGTTTCATGACGACCACTAAAACGGTTTCTGCAATTAGCACCATGCTCGAAAGTCCAAATAATTCTATTTTTTAGTTTCATCTCAGGACAAACACGTTTAAAAATGTCATAGACAATATAGTCTAAAGGTACAATTTCATCTTTTAAAACATGATGGCCGACTTGCCAACATACCGAGCCACCTAGTTTAGTTTTTTCACAAATTAACTTGATTACAGGTTCATTGATTTCAATAAAACCCTCAAGTGTAGTGTGTATGTCATATGCCTTACCTATACAGTAAGGTGGAGAGGTGATCGTAAGATCAATATGACCATCTTCTAGCGTTTTCAAGATGTTAATACAATCATCATTGAATATTTCAAAAGCCATACTTGGTACTTACCATAAATAAAATAACAAAGATTATGAAAGTAGGAGAATAGATCTGTTGAAGCTTTAAAGCAAGCCTCTAAGGACTAATAATTAAACATCCCGGTATAACCCAACAACTCCACCTTTTCAATCACCCAAAAAGTTGAATCCGCTTAAATTTCTTATTCGCTTCTATATGAGTTTTATAAAATTTATCTCTATCTTTTGAGTTAACAAAATCTTTAAACGTGCTGGCTTCAAGAAGCTTGTAAATAAACCTCTCGCCAGTCTTCATTTCCACTGTTAATAGATGCCACTGATAAGACACGCGGCTAATCTTGTGGGAATTGATCTCAATTGTTTGCATATCATGTTTCCCTATAGTGGATATGAGTCAGTTATTTTGATTAAACAACCCAATAACCCAATAACCCAATAACCCAATAACCCAAGCACTTATGCTTGGGCTTTTGTTGTCTAAATTTTTCTATATAACCCGACAACTTTACCAACCAACCGACAACCCTCGGTTAATTTAATAACCTTCTCATCCCACTTAGGATTAAGGGGTTGTAGGTATTTAGTTGTACCTTCAATAACCAGTTGCTTGAAAGTGGCTTCATTGTCACCTGTACAGGAAACAATAACTAAATCACCTGTTTTTAAGTCACTTACTTGAAAGTCAGGATTTACATAAATTCGGTCTTCAGGCTCAAATTTTGGTGACATTGAATAACCTGTCACAACAAGACCATAACCATTCTTCCCGCATTCTTTAATTGGTGGTAGATATTCATCCACCTCCGCATCTCGCAGTACAGTTTGGATTGGTGTAAATGAGCCCGCCGCAACCCATGAAATTACTGGAATAGGGCGGCCTTCAATTCGAATTTTATTTGACAAATCGACATTGCTATCGAGTTTTTTCGGCAACCCTCTACCGGTTAAAAGCCAATCATCAGTTACACCAAGATAGTCCGCAATTAATTTTAATTTTGCAGCCTTGGGCTCACTTTCGCCATGAAACCATTTCCCTGCTGCGACATTTGACACACCTGCTGCGCGAGCTAAATCCGCAGGCTTGAGGCCTTTTTCATTTAATTTTTGTTGAAGGCGTACATGGAACGACATAGTAAATCCAGTAAATCAGATCATTAACTAATGTTAATGCATAGTATTGAAACAGTGGTTAACATATGGTAACTTTGGTTAATTAACTATGGTTAAGTTTATTAATATGAAAACACACGACCTTATGAAGCATTTTGGTTGCAAAACCAAAAAGGAGCTTTCTCAAAAAACAGGTTTCTCAGGCGTCACTTTGTGGAAGTGGGAAAAGCATGGCATCCCACCGAGCACACAAGCAATTTTCGAGATTCAAACCAATGGCAAATTAAAGGCTGATTTACAGCCTTTAGCAGTTTAGTGAGTCGCTATGAACAAAGTATCAATTGAACCATCTGCAAGCGCCAGAAATAGCATTTCTCGGATTTTGCAGGCGCTTGCAAATAGCAAGCAAAGCGAATTGGCTGAGCAGCTAGGTGTTGACCCGAGCACTCTTTCAAGAATGAAAACAGAGAAGAAAAACAATGACTTGACGGAAATTGAAACTTTTTGCGAGTTGTTGAGTTGTCTTGGTCTAAAGATCGTGCCGAAGGAATATCAAAGCATTGATAAATCACGAGTTGAAGCATTGCTTGTGATGTCGAAGAGCTGGATGAACCGAATTGAATCTGTGGATGATTTATTCCATGACGAGATTAGCGTTCAGAAAGAAAAATTAGGGTACTAAAAAACCGCTTCCTGCACGAACAGGAAAGCGGTTAGTAATTCAAATAACTGGAGTCATTGAATATGCAAACAAATTTAACACAAGATGGTGAAAAACCAAAGCGCAAGGCGATTGGTGACAAGTTGCGTTTTGAGGTTTTTAAGCGCGATCAATTCAAATGTCAATATTGCGGAAAGGCTTCTCCAGACGTGATCTTGCATGTGGATCATATCAACCCTGTAAGCAAGGGTGGTGATAACGATATTTTAAATCTAATTACATCATGCCAAGACTGTAACTCTGGGAAAAGCGATCGACTTCTCTCTGACACAACGACACTTGATAAGCAAAGGAAAATGCTTGAAGAGCTTGATGAGCGAAGAAAGCAATTACAAATGATGCTTGATTGGCGTGAAGAGCTTAAGGGCTTTGATAATGAGGTTGCTCAAAGTGTTGCTGATTATTTTGAGCAGCATATTGGTGGTGCGGCAACTGTCAATGATGTAGGGGTAAAAAGTATCAATAAGTGGCTCAAAAGATTTGAAGTCTCAGAACTGCTGCAAGCAATAGATGACTTAAATCCCATCTACACAAAAGATAAGAATCTTGATGCATCGGCAATGTTTGAAAACATCCCGAAGGTTGCAAATTTCAATAGAAAGGGCGATGCAGAAAAAACAGCATGCTATATACGCGGAATCTTAAGAAATCGCATCTCATATGTTGATTATCAAAAATCCATCGCTTGGCTTATTACTGCGCTTAACAGCGGTGTGGATGAGGAAGAGCTAAAGGAATTAGCCAAAACTGTAAAAAATTGGACTCAATTCCGAGAAGCGATGGAGGATATTTTAAATGGCTAGAGCGCGCAACATTAAACCTTCATTCTTTTTAAACGAAGATATTGTTGAACTTCCATGTGAAGCACGACTCTTGTTTATTGGATTGTGGACACTTGCAGATCGTGAGGGGCGTTTAGAGAATCGCCCCAAAAAGATCAAAATGTCTCTTTTCCCTGCGGATGACATAAACGTTTCGGAACAGTTATCTAACATTTCTAAGTATGGTTTTATCGAGTTATATAACGTTGATGGCATAGATGTTATCCAGATAACAAACTTTGTGAAACATCAAACACCGCATGGATTGGAGAAAGATAGTGAACTTCCTGACCAAAATGGTGTGTATACCGTTTATTTTCGAAACACTAAAAACAAGACTGTAACAGGTAAACCTCTATACCTAAAACAGGATCAATTGGCAGATTTCTACGCCAAAACAGGTGTATTTGCTCCAAACGACCAAAATCAAGATGCTGAAAACAGTTTTCAAGAGTCTTGTGTAGGGGCTAACAACTCTAAACCTTTAGTTAGAGAACAGGATAATAACAGTTATCAAACTGTTTCTATCTTAGACCAAAACGCCCTGAATCCTGAATCCTTTAATCTGAATCCTGATTCACTGAATCCAAAGATAACGGAAGATCTCCGTTTTGTTTTTGATCTCTCTGTTGTGAACACAAAAATCAAACTTCGTGGCCTACAAGAAATCTCTCAAGAAAATCTGAATAAACTTCAAGCTGACCTGCAAGCTGAATACGGACACAAAAACCAGATGGTGAAAAACCAAGTTCTTGGAAAACTTGTCCAATGGGTTGAGCGTAGACAGCAAACCCCTTTGAACACATCAGGAAAGGCTACAGGCCGTATTCCCGAAAAACAAAACTCTCGCAACGTAAACGATGCATGGGGTGAAGTTCAGCAGTATGCACCTGCCAGTGACAACATTGAATTGGAGGATTTGGTATGAACGCATCAATCCTGAATACAAAAATTCAAATGAGTGCTGAGTTCTGTGAAGCGCACAAGGTTCAAAAAGTTCGAATTGGGCAAACAGCAATTTGCAAGCAATGTGCTTCAGAGATTTTAAACAAAGCTCACAAGGATCACGAGGTTGAAGTAAATCGCATGGTTCGCGAAAAGCATTTTGAGGGGGCTAAATTACCAGCTCGTCATGCGAATAGCGGCTTCAAAGATTACATCGTAAAAAACATTGGTCAGCAAAACGCTAAGCAACATTGCACAGCATTCACAAAGGACTTCAAGCAAGGCGTTAACCGTAATCTGATCATGGTTGGTCGTACAGGCACAGGCAAAACACACTTGGCATGTGCTGTAGCTCGAAACATCTTGGAGTCACGCAAATATGCTCGTTACATCACTTCGGAAGATATGGGTAATGAGATTGCGAATGCTTGGAAAAAAGCAGATGACAATGAATCAAACGCAATTCACCGATTCACTGAATATGACCTGTTAATTCTTGATGAATACGGCTTGCATGACCGTCATGAAAATCGTTTGCAGCTTGTACATAAAGTTTTGTATGCGCGTTATGACGCAGCAAAGCCAACGATGTTGATTTCAAACATGACAATTGAGGATTTGCAAAAAGATCTGGGGGATCGTCTTTGGTCTCGTTTTCAGCATGATGGCCTGGTGATTGTCGAATGTAATTGGGCAGATCAACGTGTAGGAGGTGGGGTGTGAAGCAAGCAGAAGATACTCAAACAATAGACATGTTTGGCTTTGCAGACATTTGGGAACCTGAAAATCCAATGGATCGCGTGCCATGGCATGCGCGGAACTATGAAAAGGGGCCTGAGTTTTATCTAAAGTCCGAAGTTGAGCAACTGGAAATTATAGAGCGCATCAAAGCTCGAATACTCGCAGCCATGACTGATGAATGGGTGTTTATCGATTTTGATTATTACGAAGGCTATCGGTTCTTGTGTCCGTTTTTATACATGGAATTGCGGAGAGAAGGGAAGTTGCAGTGCCGTAGATATTATTGGGGTAAATGCGATATTGATTACATGCCAGATGATTGCGATGTGTTATCTGGTGAGCATGATCCGTTAGGTGGTAATTGTGGCTACAACCATCAGTACCGTTTGGCAGGAGGTACAGCATGAACACAAAACCAAAATACATTGAAACAGAGTTGGGTCGGGAGAAGTTGTGTATCGAGTGCCAAGAGTACTGGCCTTTGGATGATGAATTTTGGTGGCATCGAAATGTGAAATTGCTGCATGGAAGAGTATCAAAACGATATGAAGCAGCTTGCAAGAGTTGCTACAACGTGCGCTACAAGCCGGGAAAAATTAAAAACAAAAATCATATCAAGTCCACGCATGAACAAGGAGTAGCAGCATGACACATCACGACAATCACAGCTTGAAAACCTTGCGTGACAAGCTAAACGGCTCAATCCAGCACGATGAGGATGAAGAAGTGCTGCAAGAGGAATGGAATCGCACTCATGCGGAAATGGAAGCGCTTAAGGCGGAAGATGAGCGTAATTATGTGGAGTTTGGGCGATGAAAAAACGTCAGATCAAAAAGAACAATTTGAAAGCTATGCAGCTTCTTATGCAACTTGATCCGCGATTTTACAACAAGGATGCTTTTAGTGTTGAAGATGGTATTTGGTGCGCTTGGTGGCAATGTGGCGGTTACGACGTTGAATGGGATTATGAGCCAGCATTTGAACAACTCCAGATGAATTTGGAACACCATTTATCAAAGTGTGATTTTGTTGAAACTGGTGATGTTGAGTGTCCAGTTAAGCTTGTGTATGAGTTCACACCTGACTTAAGTACAGCGAAAAAGGTTTTTGACCTTGCCAAACAGCTGATTAAGCGAGGCACCCATGACTAACCGCATGACAGCTGCTCAATATCGAGCAGCCCAAAAGCCCAAAAAGAAACGCAATCCTGATCCAGCACCTAAAGTGCCAGCACACCTAATCAAAGGTTTTGCGAGTGATGGTTTATTTGATGGTGACTTGCTCAAATGTGAAATTGAAATAGTGCCGCCGTCAGTCAATAACTACTGGATCAAGGGATTAAATAAAACAAATCGACTAAGCCTCCGTGCAAAGCATTTTACGGCTGTTATGAAGCGTTTTATTAATCCGTGTAGGTACGATGGGAGAGTGAGCGTAAACATTCAATACGCGCCACCTGATGCGAAAACAAGGGATATCGACAACATAGTGAAGCCTATCTTCGATTCGTTATCGAAATGCGGTCTGATTTTGGATGACAAGCAAGTAAACCGGTTGGTGGTCGAAAGACTGCCAATTGTGAAAGAGGGGAAGTTAATTATTTACGTGGCGAAGATGGGGTGAGGGAATGAATTTAAAAGACCGTTATTTAATAATCCGTAGAGCACTAATTATTGCCTTAAATCCAAAGACTGAATGTGTGTTGATAAAAGTCGGGGAAAAGTCAGGACATGCCTACAGTCGAACAATCTTTACCAACAAAGAGAAAGCAACCGAATTTTTCACAAATGATGCGATGGATACATGGAAGCAGGGTGCCACAAATGCGGAACAATTGGCTAAACGAGTAACTGGTTTTGCAAAGATGATTCAAGATGAATGGAATGTTGAGCATCCAGAAGATAAAGCAAATTTTGTGAACGAAAAAGATTAAGGGGATCAGGATGAATGCGGAAGTAACAATCATAAGCGCAGTGGACTGGTCGAAGTTTGATTTAGAGGGGTGGCTTTATCAGTTTGGCGCATGGATGAATAGCGTGTCTGGTGTGTGTGGTAATAGCGTCAATCCGATTGCTGTTGCTATGGATCAGGCGGTTGTAAAGCGGCGCAAGTTTAAGTTGGGTGTGAGAAAGACTCGTCAAATTATTGCTGATTCTATGCTGTCAGAGGAAAAGCCAAAATTATGTAGAGTTGGAGTGGTCTGTGAGATTGATGATAATGAGGCTCGGGCAGTACAGCGTTTAATTCTGGATATGCAGGGCCAAAGTGAAATCATGGACGAGTGGATGGATGCGATTATCTGTCGTTATTTTTATGGGAGCTCATGGTCGCAGATGTGCAATAAAAATCGTACAGGTGTGGATGCGAAGTTTGATGTGAAATGTGGTCTAGCTGCACTACATTGTCGATATGGATTTATTGCATATGAAAAGTGAATAGTATTTGACCTTGATCAAGGCATCTGTTAAATTCATGGTATAGTGGCGCGAAGTGTAAGTAAGTCGCACTACTGATAGGAAGCTCATCGAAAGGTGGGCTTTTTTAATGCCCTGAGAAATGTTTTTTGTGTAAGCAATATCAGGGCACCTATGGCGGTTCCTATTAATTTCTAGTGGTTTTTAAATTGATTACCGCCACCCAATGCGCTCATGGCAGAAAGGATTATGCATCGGACTTCTATTCCGACTTATGTGGGTTCGAATCCTACTGGGCGCGCCAATATTAAGGAGAATTACATGCTCCAATTTTTAAAATGCTTATTCGGCTTTCATGGTGCGACGGAGATTGACCACACAATCGATGGTGATGAGATTAAAGTTTGTCGTAGTTGTTTGAAAGAAATTTAAGAACCCCGCCAATGAGTGGGGTTTATTTTTGCAAAAAAAAGGAAAACAAAATGATGAAAACTAAAATAATTGCGCTGGGTTTAATGTGTGCAATGGCTACTGCTGGTCGTTCTCGAGATGCTCAGGTTGCTTCACGCAACCTATCTCATGCAGCAGACAACTTTCAATTAGATCGACGAATCGTTTTTTATAACGGTGTTACTGGTGATTATGTTCTAACAATTGAAGGCAAGTGTGCCTTTGAAGCTGTTAGTGAGCGAAAGGTTGATGTGACCTGCAAGACCAGCGATACGGAATTTAAAAAGCATTCACTAGGCATTTCTGACAATGTGACTTACTTTTCCGAGCAGCTAAATAGCAAAGGTGTCAGCACCTACCAGTACAAAGTTGATTTTAGACCAAGCGTTATCATTCCTGATGTAGATCTGAAGTTACCCAAATAATTCGCCGGACGTATTACGGCACACAAAAG